>MGQW01000058.1 GCA_001798885.1 Deltaproteobacteria bacterium RBG_16_64_85 | reverse complement strand
GGCGACTGGACTTGAACCAGCGACCCCTTGCACCCCATGCAAGTGCGCTACCAGGCTGCGCTACGCCCCGACCCAGGGAATGCATCTTATCCGTCCTTTATGGCGATGTCACGCCAATTCTACCCCATCCATCGTACCATCAGGCGCGGCCGAAATCGTCCTCGATCCGTTCGATGTCGTCCTCCCCGAAGTATTCGCCCCGCTGTACCTCGATGAAGACCAGCGGGGATCCGCCCGAGTTTTGAATCCGGTGGACCGCGCCCAGCGGGATGTCCAGGGAGACTCCCTCCCTCACGGGGATCCGTTCCTCGTCGCGCGTGACCAGTCCCTCTCCGCTGACGATGTACCAGTGCTCGGCGCGCCTGCGATGTCTCTGAAGACTCAACCGCTTGCCCGGGTAGACGATGATCCGCTTCACCTTGTGGTCTTTTTCATCGGAAAGAACGACGAAATACCCCCACGGGCGATGATTCTCTCGGGTCGGATCCTGCGGCTGCAAGGAATTGGAGAGATCGGAGGGCTTAATTTTCGAGCATCTCCCGGATCTTTGTCAGCTCTTTCTTCAGGCGTTGAAGGAGAGCCTTGTGATTCTTCTCTTCCCAATTCAAATTGAGCTGTTTGCTCTTTTCCTTCACGCGTTCCTTCAACTTCTTCCGCGCCCCCTCGATCGTGAACCTCTCTTCGTACAGAAGCCGTTTGATTTCGAGGAGGTTTTCCAGTTCCTGCCGGTTGTAGACGCGGTGCCGGGACCGGTTTTTCGCCGGGGTCAGATGAAATTCCGTTTCCCAGAACCGGACGACGTATGGCTGTACGCCGAGGATCTCGCTGACCTCGCCGATCTTGAAGTAAAACTTATCCGGTATTCCGGGCCTCGTCACGCATGCCCCTGGGGTCTTTCAGTTCTTCTTGTCGTTAATGTAAGCCTTCAGTATCTGGCTTGGACGGAACGTGAGAACCCGCCGGGCGGTGATCTGGATGTCATCGCCCGTCTGGGGGTTGCGGCCCTTGCGCGGCCGCTTGTCGCGCAAGATGAAATTGCCGAAGCCGGAGATCTTTATCTTTTCCCCGTTTTTCAGGTTGGCCTTCATGGTGTCGAAGATCGCTTCAACGATGTCCTGCGACTCCTTCTTCGACAGGCCGCCGACCTTTTCGTAGACGATCTCGACCAACTCCGCCTTCGTCATGCCACCCTCCCTCCCGACGAGTCTTACGACGCTCGAATCTTCCCGCCGAACCGATTCTCCAATAATTTTACTATTTTGGTATGTATACTATTAACCTCGGCGTCCGTCAAGGTTCTGTCCGGGGGCTGAATTTTCACCCGGAACGCGACGCTCTTGTTCCCCTCGCCAATCTTCTCCCCCATGTAGATGTCGAAAACCGCAGCCGACTCGATTTCCTCGGACAGCTCGGAAACCATGGCCAGCACATCCCCCACGGGTACGTGCACCGGAAGGATGCAGGCAATATCCCGGAAAACGGGAGGAAACTTCGGCATCGCCCGGTACTGCGCCGCCGGAGGATTGACAGCCGTCGCTGCGCCGATCCGGATCTCCCCGTAATATACAATGCCCGGAATATCCAACGCTTGCGCGAGCTCCCTGCGAACCGCGCCCACCCATCCGACGTTCTCTCCGTCCTTCAATATTTCCGCGGCAACTCCGGTCTCAAGAAACGGACGAGATTCCGCGGGGATGAAATGGAACGGGGCGGCGCCCAGAAATTCCGTGAGAGACGAGGCGACAGCCTTTGCGTCGTAGAAGTCGACGGCGGCCTGCCCGCCGCTCCAGTTGCCGGGCAGTCTGCGGCCATACAGAACGAACCCCAGACGCGGTTCTTCGAAATGGCCCTCCGTGAGCGACTTTCCGAACGCCTTGCCCACCTCGAACAACCGCACGTCCTCGATGAAGCGGCGCACGTTCGATGCCACGTTGTGGAGCAGACCCATCAACAGGTGGGGCCGCATCATCGTTGTGTCTTCGGAGATCGGATTTTCGAGCCGGATGGCGTCCGACGAGTCGAAGGCCAGAAGCGCCGCATACCGCTCCCACTCCTTCTCCGAAACGAAGGAGAAGTTGATGGCCTGGTTAAACCCATGCATCCGGAGGAACTCCGAAGCGTCTTCCACGAGCTTCGCGAAGCGGTCGTCCGGAGAGAAGTCGGGAGCCCCGGATTCGGGGTAGGTAACGGGAATCTCTTCGTAACCGGTGATGCGGGCGACCTCCTCCACAAGGTCGATCTCCCGTTCGATGTCGAACCGGTGCGGAGGGACGGTTACGCTCCACCGGCCGGGTTCCTCTTTCCTAACGGCAAAATCAAGGCGTGAAAAGACCTCCCCGCATTCCTTTTCCGTGTATTCCCGGCCCATGATCCGGCTCGCCCTCGCAGGACGAAACGTCACCGTGCGCGAAAAGTCCTTCCCTCCCCCGACGTCAAAGCTCCCTCGCGCGACCGAAAAGGAGGAGAATCGTGAGAACAGGGAAACCGCGCGGTCCGCGGCGTACATCGTTCCGCCGGGGTCAACGCCTCGTTCGAAGCGGTAGGAGGACTCGCTCGACAACCCCAGTCGACGGGAGGTCCGGCGGATCGAGGCGGGGGCGAAATGCGCGCTCTCGAACAGGACCCGCCGAGTGGTGGGCAGCACCTCGGTGTTCCGTCCCCCCATCACCCCCGCCACCGCAACGGGGCCTTCCCCATCCCAGATGAGAAGCATCTCCGGCAGGATGTCCCGTTCGCCGCCGTCCAGGGTGGTGAACTTCCGCGGAACCCCCGACCTGCGCACGCCGATCGTTCCACCGGCCAGCCGGTCGAGGTCGAAGGCGTGCATTGGCTGCCCCAGTTCGAGAAGGAGGTAATTGGTGATGTCGACGATATTGTTGATCGGGCGGATGCCGCAGAGGGCGAGACGCCGTCGCAGGAAGAGAGGGGAAGGAGCGACCGTCACGTCGGTGATCACGCGGGCGGAGTACCGGGGGCAAAGCTCCGCGTCCGTCACCGACACGGAGGCCGCGTCTGAAATCGCAGGCCCGTTCTCGCGGAGGTCGACGGAGGGGAGGCGGACCTTCACCCCGGTGATGGCGGCGACCTCCCGGGCCACGCCCAGCACGCTCAGGCAGTCGCCCCTGTTCGGTGTGATCTCCACTTCCAGCATCCAGTCCGAAAGCCCCAGGGCATCCGCCATGGGTTTGCCGACCGGGGTTTCGGGGGGGAGGATCAGGATCCCCGCCGACTCCTCCGACAGGCGCAGTTCCATCTCCGAGCAGAGCATCCCCTCCGAAACCTCCCCACGGATCTTCGCTTTCCTGATTTCCACGCCGTTGGGAAGCTTCGCACCGATGCGGGCGAGCGCGACGACGTCGCCGGGATTCATGTTCCTGGCGCCGCAGACAATGCCGTACTCGCTGGAGCCGTCGGTCACGCGGCAAAGAGAAAGCTTGTCTGCGTTGGGGTGCTGTCCTTGCGCGAGAATTTTCGCGACGACGACGTTTTCGAGCCCTTCCCCAAGGAACCTGCAGGAAGAAACCTCGATCCCCGCCATCGTCAAAGCATCCTGGATCTCCGCGGAGGAAAGCCGCGTGTCGACGAATTCTTTGAGCCAGGAATAAAGAATTTTCACGGACCGTCCCTAGAATTGCGATAGGAAGCGGATGTCGTTCTCGAAAAACAGGCGAATGTCGTTGATGCCGTGGCGCAGCATCGCGATGCGCTCCACGCCCATGCCGAAGGCGAAACCCGTATGTTCTTCCGCGTCGTATCCCACAAATCCGAAGACCGACGGGTCGATCATCCCGCACCCGAGGATTTCCAGCCAGCCCGAGTCTTTGCAGACGCGGCAGCCTGCGCCCCTGCAGATGACGCAACGGATGTCGACCTCCGCCGAAGGCTCGGTGAAGGGGAAAAAGCTCGGCCGGAACCGCAGGGGGTGGTCGGGGCCGAACATCATGCGGCAGAACTCCGTGAGCAGCCCTTTAAGGTCGGCCATCGTGGTGTTCCGATCGACGGCAAACCCTTCCACCTGGTGGAACATCGGGCTGTGAGTGACGTCGGAGTCGCACCGGTAGACCGCCCCCGGGGCAATCACGCGCACCGGCGGGCGCATCGTCTCCATCGTGCGGATCTGGATCGGGGAGGTGTGGGTCCGCAAGACCAGATCCCCGCCCGGCCAGTCCACGTAAAAGGTGTCCTGCATGTCCCTGGCGGGGTGATCCTTGGGGATGTTCAGGGCTTCGAAGTTGTAATAGTCCTTTTCGATCTCCGGCCCGCCGCGCACGGAGAAGCCCAGCCGCTGGAAGATGGAGATGATCTCCGCCATCGTCCGGGAGACGGGATGCCGGTGCCCGATGGCGGGAGCCCGGCCGGGGAGGGTTACGTCGATCCGTTCCTTCCCCTCTTTCGCGAGGCGCTCCTTCTCGCGGAGGCCGGCGAGGCGGGCATCGAAGGCGGATTCCAGCGCGCCTCGCGCCTCGTTGGCCGCCGCGCCGATTCGCTTCTTCTCCTCGATCGGAAGGGAGGCGATCGTCTTCAGGATCTCGGAAATCGCGCCCTTTTTCCCGAAGTACTGCCCCTTGGCCTCGAGGAGGTCGCTCTCGGTCCTTGCCGCGTCGATCGCGCGCAGCCCGGCTTCCGACAGTTCCCTGACCCGGTCGAATGCGTCCGGCAATCGGTACCCGCTTTTCTACCCGATGGCGGCCCTGGCCGTCTCCGCCAGCGCCCGGAACGCCGCTGCGTCGTTGATCGCGAGGTCCGCAAGGACCTTCCGGTCGACATCGACGCCGGCCTTCGAAAGGCCGAACATGAACTGGCTGTAGGAGAGACCGTTTTCGCGGGCGGCGGCATTGACCCGCACGATCCAGAGGGAGCGGATCTCCCTTTTCTTGTTGCGCCGGTCGCGGTAGGCGTACTGGAGCGCTCGCGCCACCGCTTCCTTCGCGGTGCGGAACAGGCGCCCGCGCCCGCCGCGGAATCCTTTCGCCGCCTTGAGGATCTTGCGGCGCTTCTTGTGGGAATGTACGGCTCGTTTTACGCGTGGCATTTGGGGTTTCCTCTTCCGTGGTTTCTCTTAGAGATAAGGCAGCAGGCGCCGGATCGACTTCTCGTTCGCCGGGTTCACGAGGGCAGACTTCCGCAGCCCCCGCTTCCTCTTCCGGTTCTTCGTGGAGAGAATGTGGCTTTTCCCCGCCTTGGCGCGCTGGATCCCGCCCCTTCCCGTCGCTTTGAAGCGCTTGTTCGCTCCCCGGTTCGACTTCATCTTCGGCATTACCGTCCCTCCTGTTTTTCCGCCGGCTTGGGGGAGGGCTGGCCGACGGGCTTTTTCTTGTGGGCCGTGGGTGCGACGACCATCATCATCGTCTTCCCCTCCATCTTCGCGGGAGATTCGATCTTGGAAAGGTCGCCGATCGCCTCCGTGACGTGCTTCAGGATCTCGAAGCCGCTCTGCGAGGCGTAGGTCAGCTCCCGTCCGCGGAACCGCACGGTCACCTTCACCTTGTCGCCTTCCTCCAGGAATCTACGGATGTGCTTGATCTTTATGTTCAGATCATGCTCGTCCGTCTTGGGCCGGACCTTGATCTCCTTGACCTGGATGACGGTCTGTTTCTTCCGTGCCTCCTGCTCGCGCTTGCTCTGCGTGTACTTGAACTTCCCGTAATCCATGATCCGGCAAACCGGAGGCGCCGCGGTCGGCGCCACCTCGACAAGGTCGAGGTCGAGGGCCCGCGCCCTCTGCAGCGCTTCCTGTGTGGAAACGACTCCCAGCTGTTCGTTCTCGACCCCTACCAGTCTCACCTCCGGAACCTGGATCTGCTCGTTGATTCTGGATTCCTTGCTGATGGCCTCCTCCTTTAGGTTGGGATTTTTTCCATTTCGTCCCCGAGGACCCCTAAAAACTCCTCGAGGGACATGGGGGGGAGCTGCTCTCCTCCCCTTCTTCTCGGTGCGACCTGCCGCAGCAAAAGTTCCCGATCCCCGATGACCAGCGCATAGGGGACCTTCTGTAACTGGGATTCACGGATCTTGTACCCGAGTTTCTCGTTGCGGAAATCTCCCTCGGCGCGGAACCCCGCCGCGCGGAGACTCGCGATCGTTTCCCGGACGGCGTCGGCCTGGCGGTCGGTGACGGGGAGGACGTCCACCTGGACCGGGGCCAGCCAGAGGGGAAACGCTCCCGCGTAATGCTCCACGAGCACCCCGAAGAACCGTTCCAGGGAACCCATCAGCGCCCGGTGGATCATGATCGCCTGCCGGGGGGATCCGTCCTCTCCGACGAAGCTCACATGGAACCGCTCCGGGTTGTTGAAATCCACCTGGATGGTCGAGCACTGCCACGCCCGGCCGAGCGTGTCCTTGATCTTGATGTCGATCTTCGGGCCGTAGAAGACCCCTTCACCGGGATCCACCAGGTAAAGGAGCCCTTTGCGCTCCAGTGCCTTTTTCAGGGCGGTCTCCGCCTTCGCCCAGTTCTCCGTCGTGCCGGCGTACCGGTCGGGCCGCGTGGAGAGGTAAACCTCGTACCGGTCGAATCCGAAACGCCGGAGCACGAACAGCGTGAAGTCGAGGAGCGCGAAGATCTCCTCGTCCAGCTGGTCGGGACTCAAGAAAAGGTGGGCGTCGTCCTGCGTGAATCCGCGGACCCTCAGGAGGCCGTGCAAAGTGCCGGAGGGCTCGAACCGGTATACCGTCCCGAGCTCCGCGTAGCGGATCGGCAGGTCGCGGTAGGAGCGCATCTTCGACTTGTAGATCTGGATGTGGAACGGGCAGTTCATCGGCTTGAGCTGGTAATCCTGCCCTTCCACCTCGATCGCCCCGAACATGCTCTGACGGTAGTAGTCGAGGTGCCCGCTCACCCGCCACAGGTCGAGCTTTGCGATGTGGGGGGAAAAGACCAGGTCGTACCCCGCCCGCGCGTGCTCGTCCCTCCAGAAATCCTCCATGACCCGTCGCACGACGGAGCCCTTGGGATGCCAGAGGATCAGCCCCGCCCCGATTTCCTCGTTCACGCTGTAGAGGTCGAGCTCCTTCCCCAGCTTGCGGTGGTCGCGCTTCTTGATCTCCTCCAGCAGGGCGAGATGGGCGTCGAGTTCTTTTTTCGTCGCGAACGCGCAGCCGTAAATCCGGGTCAGCATCCGGTTCTTCGAGTCTCCCCGCCAATACGCCCCGGCGGTGTTCATCAGCTTGAAGGCGCCGACCCTTCCGCTGCTGGGAACATGTGGCCCCCGGCACAGGTCGAGGAAGTTCCCCACCTTGTAAAGGGATACGGCGTCATCGGGGATCTCCGCCAGCAGATTCTCCTTGTAGGGCTCTCCGGGGAACCGCTGATTGGCCTCCTCCTTCGACACCTCTTCGCGAGTGAATGGGAGGTCGGAACGGACGATCTCTCCCATCTTCTCCTCGATCCGTGCGAGGTCTTCCGGCGTAAACGGGGTCTCCACGTCGAAGTCGTAGTAGAAGCCGTTTTCAATGGAGGGTCCGATCGTTATCAAAGCGTCCGGAAAAAGCTCCTTGACCGCTGCGGCCATCACGTGGGCGGTGCTGTGACGGACGACCTCGATTCCGTCGGGGTCCGCAGGGGTTACCCACTGCACGGCGCCGTCCTCGGGGGCGGGGCGGGAAAGGTCCAGAAGCGACCCCTGGACCCTGGCGGCGATCGCCACCTTGGCCTTCCCCTCCTTTTTTGCAAGCTCCAACAAGGTCATTCGTCTTCCTTCACGCGCCCCGGCAGGCCGGCGCTTCGCCGAAACAGGTTCCACCGTGCCTGGGAGAGAAAATGGTGGGCGATACTGGACTTGAACCAGTGACCCCCTGCATGTCAAGCAGGTACTCTAACCATCTGAGCTAATCGCCCCCCGGGATGTCGAACGATTATAAATATCAGACATTTCTCCAAAATGTCAATTATATTATGGATATTTCCGGATTGTACACCGCGCGGAAAAAACCGCTCGGCGTCGCCTCGAAGAGGCGGACCTCGGCCCCTGTTCCTTTCGCGATGTCCCCGGGCGAGACGTTGTCGAGGAGAAAGTCGCCGGCGTCCCGCAAGGTGACCGACGGAAGATAAACCCTCGAAACCTTGCGCTCTTTCAAGGCTTCAAGGATGTCCCTTCCCCCGAGAAGCCCCGTCACGGTCACGCTACTGCCCATAAGGCGGTTCTCCACCGGCACGGGGTCGAAACGGGCGCCTGACCTCCGCGAAAACTCGGCCAGAAAGTCTTGTACATGCCTGCGTGCGGACAGGCCGGTGACGACGGTCCCGCCCCCCTCCGCCCGATCCCAGCGCTTCCTCCGGAACAGGGCCCTCCCGCCATCCAGGAACTGCCGGAGAAGGCCCACTCCGTTTTCAATCTGGGCGAACGATCCGTAGGCTTTCCGGCCGGGGATCCTTTCCCCCGCGATCAGGTAATACTCATCCGCCGCGACCGCGAACGGCTCCTCCCCCGCCGTTCCGCACCTCTGCCCGATTCGCTGCAACATTGCCAGCGTTTCTCCGGCTTCCCGCCGGCTGACGGGCCGCAAGGGAGGCAATCCCCGCCGGTGCGCGGTGAGGCCGACGGGAACCACGGCGACGGTGGCAAGCCCTGGCCGAAGGGGCAGGAGCGCTCGAAGGGTGCGCTCCAGCTCGTCCCCGTCGTTGATGCCGGGGCAGACGACGATCTGCCCGTGGAGATGGATCCCCCCCCGGATCAGCCGTTCCATCACGCCCAGGATGTCGGCGGCCTCCGCGTTGCCGAGCATCTTCCGACGGAGCGCGTTGTCGGTGGTGTGGATCGATACGTACAGCGGGGAGAGGCGGTAACGAAGAATCTTTTGGGTCTCTTCCCCGGTGAGGTCGGAAAAGGTCACGTACTGGCCGTGGAGAAAGGAAAGGCGAACGTCCTCATCCTTGACATAGAGGCTTCGCCGCAGCCCTCTGGGGAGCTGGTGGACGAAGCAGAACACGCAGCGGTTGCGGCATCGCCGCACCCGGACCGGCTCGGGACGGATCCCGAGCCCCGCGCCCGCCGGCCGGAACTCCTTCTCCCTCGTCTCGCCCAGGGAATCGGCCCAACGCAGTCGGAACCTCCGGCGGCTGGTGAGGAAATGGAGGTCGAGAAGATCCGCGGCCGGCTCCCCCGAAACGGAGAGGATGCGGTCTCCCGGCGAGATCCCCGCTCGCATCGCCAGGCTGTCCGCCGCGACGGACTCCACGCGGACCCCTTCACGCATCGGAGAGCTTCCGGAATCCGACGAAGAGGTAGTGCACCCCGGAAGCCGCGGTGGTCAGGGCGCACAGGCCCACCACGACGCCGGTGACGATCGGCTCCCAACCCTCCGCGGCCATGGCGTTCCCCATCCAGGGAAACGACCGGACAGCGAGAAAGTAGACGACGGTGAGGATCTGCACGGACGTGTTCACCTTGCTTAAGGAAGTCGCCTTGATGCTCCCGGAATCCAGAAGCAGGAGGATGAGGGCGCTGCCGATCAGGATGAACAGGTCCCGGCTGATCACCAGGATCGTCAGCCACTCCGGGAGGATCTTCACGTAGGCGAGCACGATGAAGCTGGTGGCCATCAGCAGCTTGTCGGCGATCGGGTCCAGGTAGTAGCCCACCACGGTCCTCTGCCGCAGCGCCCGCGCGAGCAGCCCGTCCAGCGCATCGCTGATCCCGCAGGCGGCGAAAACGGCGAGCGCATGCCGGATCCGCCCCGAAATCAGGAGATGGGCGAACAGGGGAACCAGGAGGACCCGGAACGCCGTGAGGGCGTTCGCGATGTTGATCAGGCGGGCCTGGTCAAACCGGTCCCTGGCGAACGATGCGTGCATAGTCCTCCTTCGATGGCGCGCAGCAATGTTTCCAGTCCTTCTCCGGTCGCCGCGGAAATCCGGAATCCCTCCCCCGGGACGGGTCCGCCCGACACTCCCCGGTCCATCTTGTTGACCGCGAGGAGGCTGGGCTTCTCCGCGAAATCCAGGGCAACGAGGATCCTGTTGACGGAGTCGATGTTCTCCTCCATCCGCTCCGAGCTGCCGTCCACGACCTGGACCATCACGTCCGCTTCGCCGATCCCCTCCAGGGTCGCCAGAAACGCCTCCAGCAGCTCGTCCGGCAGGTCGTGGATGAATCCCACCGTGTCCACCAGGATCGCTTCCTTCCCGCCGGGGAGGCGGAATTTGCGCGCGGTGGGGTCGAGGGTCGCGAAAAGCTGGTCCGCGACGAAGACGTCCGCGCCGGTCAACCGGTTGAACAGAGTCGATTTCCCGGCATTGGTGTACCCCACGAGCGCGACGACCGGGAATCCTACCTCTTTCCGTCTTTGGTAGTGCAACGCCCTCGTTCGCCGGACGGTGGCGAGCTCCCGCTCGATCTGCCGCAACTGCGAACGGATCTTCCTGCGGTCCTCTTCAAGCTTCTTCTCACCAGGGCCCCGCGTCCCGATTCCGCCTCCGAGCCGGGACAGCTCTTTCCGCCCCCCGATCAGGCGCCCCAGCCGGAAGGAGAGCTGCGCCAGCTCCACCTGCAGTTTCCCCTCCCGGGTGCGGGCCCGCTGGGCGAAAATGTCCAGGATCACCTCCCGCCGGTCGAGGACCTTCACGTCCAGCTCCTGTTCGAGGATCATCTGCTGCTTCGGACGCAGGAGGTTCTGGAAGACCACGAGGTTGACGCCGTTCTCCCGGATCGTCTCCTTGAGATGTTCGAGGGTTCCCCTTCCGATGAGGGTCGCGGGGCTCTCCACGGAAAGCGTCTGGGTCTGTTCGCCCTTTACGACTCCTCCCGCCGACTCCACGAGACTCTTGAGCTCCGCCAGCAGGTCGGGGGATGAAGGGGCGCCGTCCCCGGTCCTTCGCTTCCTCCGGGCCCAGACCAGCCAGGCTTTCTCCTCGTTTTCTCCGATGGGGTACATCAGTGAAGCCGCAGCACGTCGTATCCGAACTGCCCTTTCAGCTCCCGGGCCAGCTCGAGGGACGGCGCGATCCCGAATCCTTCCGGCAGGGCGACTACGGCCTCGTAATCCCCTTCGCGCACCAGATGAAGGTATCCTTTCTTCTCGCCCGCATGCTTCCTCAGGGTGCGCCGAAGCTCGGCGATATCGGACGCCGTCATCCGGTCCATGCGGACCTGGATGTGCACCGATTTCGACAGGCGCTCGCGCACGTTTTCCATCCGGCAGATATCTTCCGCGATCACCTTGGAGGACGTCTCGTCGGAATCGACGCGGCCGATCAGGAGAACGGGTGCCTGCGTGTCCAGGTCCTCCCGGATCTCCCGGTACGTTTCCGGGAAGACGAGCACCTCGACGATCCCTTCGAGGTCCTCGAGCGTCAGGATCGCCATCTTTTCCCCCCGCTTGGTCGTCTTCTCCCGGATGGCGCTGATGATCCCGCCGATCTTGATCTCGGAGCCGGACCTCACGGAGCCGATGCGGGAAGAAGTGACGTTGGCGAACAGCTCGATCTCCGCCGCGTAGGCGTCCAGAGGATGCCCGGTGATATAGAATCCCAGGGCTTCCTTCTCGGCTTTCAGTCGCTCGCTCCGGTTCCACAAATGCTCGATGGTTGCCGTTCGTTTCCCCTTTGCGGGTTTTTCCGCATCGGCCTTTCCTCCGAACAGCGCGAACTGGCCCGATTCCCTGCGCCGGACCTCCCCCTGCGCGGTCTCCATCAGGGAGGAGAGCTGCTCGATCAGGAGTCCCCGGTCCGGGTCGAGGGAATCGAAGGCCCCCGCCTTGATGAGGCTATCGAGCGCCCTCTTGTTCACCTTCCGGAGTTCCACCCGGGAGAGGAAATCCGCCGCCGAGACGAAAGGATTTTCCCCCCTCGCCTCCTGGATGGAGAGGACCGCGGTCTCCCCCACCCCCTTGATCGCCGAAAGGCCGAACCGGATCGCCTTGCCCGCCGGATAAAAGGCGAAGCGGGATTCGTTCACGTCGGGTGGGAGGATGGGAATCCCCTTCTCCCGGCAATGGCCGATGTAGCGGATGATCTTCGCCGTGTCGCCCGATTCCGATGTCATCAGGGCGCAGAAATATTCCACGGGATAGTGGGCTTTGAGATACGCGGTCTGGTAGGCCACCATCGCGTATGCGGCGCTGTGCGACTTGTTGAACCCGTACTCCCCGAACTGGGCGATCTGTTCGAAGAGCGCCTGGGCCTTGTTCTCGGGGATCCCGTTGGCGGCCGCCCCTTTCAGGAACCGCGCCTTCTGCTTCTCCATCAGGGCGGTGTCCTTTTTCCCCATCGCCTTGCGCAGGACGTCGGCTTCCCCCATGGAGAACCCGGCGAGAGCGACGGCGATCTGCATGACCTGCTCCTGGTAGACCATGACGCCGTAGGTGTCCTGCAGGATTTCCTCCAGCTGCGGGAAGGGGTATTCGGTTTTCTTCCTGCCGTGCCGCCGCGCGATGAAGTCTTCCACCATGCCGCTCTGGAGGGGGCCCGGCCGGTAGAGCGCCACTGCGTGGATGAGGTGCGCGAACCGCTCCGGCTTGAGCCGGACGAGAAGGTCCGTGAAGCCGCCGCTTTCGCACTGGAAGACCCCCGGAGTGTCTCCCCGGGAGAGCATCGCGTACGTTTCGGCGTCGTCCAGCGGTACGGCCTCTAGGTCGAGCGGCTCCCCCCGTTCCTTGATCAGGCCCAGAGTGTTGTGGATCGCCGTCAAGGTCCGCAGTCCCAGTACGTCGAACTTGACCAGCCCCACCTTCTCGATGTCCTTCATGGAAAACTGGGTGGTGATATCGCCGTTGGAATTTCTGTAGAGGGGGACGTACTCGGTGATCGGCTTGTTGGCGATCACCACCCCGGCGGCATGGGTGGAGGCATGCCGCGACAGTCCCTCGATCGCGCGGGCGTATTCGAACAGCTCCCCCACCTTCGGCGTTTCCTGGAGGATCTCCTTGAGCCTCGGCTCGATCTGCAGCGCGCGATCGATCGTCATTCCCAGGTCGGGGGGAATAAGCTTGGCGATCCGGTCGACCTCCGCGTACGGCATCTCGAGCACCCTTCCGACATCCCGAATCGCCGCCCGGGCCTTCATCGTGCCGAAGGTGATGATCTGGGTCACGTTCTCTTCGCCGTAGCGTTCCTTGATGTACTGGATCACCTCGTCCCGCCGGTCCTTGCAGAAGTCGCAGTCCACGTCGGGAAGGCTGATCCGCTCCGGGTTCAGGAACCGTTCGAACAGGAGCCCGTGCGGGATCGGGTCGATCTCGGTGATCCGCAAGGCATACGCGGCAAGGCTCCCCGCAGCGCTCCCCCGCCCCGGCCCCACCGGGATCCCCTTCTCCTTGGCATGCCGGATGAAATCCCAGACGATCAGGAAGTACCCCGAAAACCCGCTTTGATCGATGACCGACAGCTCGTACTCCAGCCGTTTCCGGTAGGCGGTCTCGTTCTCCCCCGAAACCTTCTCCCCCCGTTTCCGCTTTTCCTGGAACCTGCGCGCCATCCCCTCGACGCTCAGGGTCCGCAGGTATTGCTCCGCCGTCATCCCCTTCGGAACCTGGAACGCCGGGATCTTGTTCTTCCCGAGGTCGAGCTTCACGCTGCACCTCTCGGCGATGGCCATCGTGTTCTTGAGCGCATCGGGGGCCGAGTGCCCGAACGCCTTTTCGAACTCTTCCGGGGACTTCATGTAAAACTGGTCGCTCCCGAACCGCATCCTCCCCTCGGTGTTGATCGTCTTCCCGGTCTGAAGACAGAGGAGCACGTCGTGGACGCGGGCATCCGAGCGCTCGAGGTAGTGGCAGTCGTTCGTGGCGACCAGAGGCGTCCCCGTCCGGCGGGCCAGCTCGATGAGCCGCGCGTTGGCCAGGTTCTGCTCCGGGAGGCCGTTGTCCTGGATCTCGATATAAAACCGCCCGTCCCGGAAAATATCCTTGTACGTCTCCACGCACCCCTCGGCCGCCGACGGCCCCTCCTGGATCAGGAGACGCGGGATTTCGCCCTGCAGGCAGGCGGAGGTGGCGATCAGTCCCGCCGCATGCTCCCGCAGGAGCTCCTTGTCCACCCGGGGCTTGTAATAGAACCCTTCGACGTGGGCCTTGGACACCAACCGGATCAGGTTCCGGTACCCTTCCGCGGACTCCGCCAGAAGGATCAGGTGATGGGACTTCTCCTCCCCCTGCGTCGGTTTTCGTTCGTGCCTGGACCCCGGCGCGACGTAGATCTCGCACCCCAGGATCGGACGGATCCCCGCCCGGGTCGCCTTTTCGTAGAAGTCGATCGTCCCCATCATCCCGCCGTGGTCCGTCAGGGCGACCGCGGGCATCCGGAGCTCTCCGACCTTGCGCACCAGGTCGTCGATCTTGATGGTCCCGTCCAGGAGGCTGTACTGGGAGTGCAGGTGGAGGTGGACGAACTCGCTCATTCCCATTCGATCGTGCTCGGCGGCTTCGAGGAGACATCGTACACAACCCGGTTGACGCCCTTGACCTCGTTGATGATGCGCGTCGAGATCCTCTGGAGGAGGTCGTACGGCAGGCGAATCCAGTCGGCGGTCATCCCGTCCTGGCTCTGGACCGCCCGGATGGCGGCGACGTTCTCATACGTCCGGAAGTCCCCCATGACTCCGACCGTCTTGATCGGGAGCAGGACTGCGAAGGATTGCCAGATGGACTCGTAGAGCCCCGCGTTCCGGACCTCCTCGTCCACGATCGCGTCGGCCTCCCGCAGGATGTGCAGCCGTTCCGCCGTTACCGGGCCGATGATCCTCACGGCCAGGCCCGGCCCCGGAAACGGCTGCCGCTCGAGGATGGGATCGGGGACGGAGAGTTCCTTCCCCAGCTCCCGCACCTCGTCCTTGAACAGCTCCCGCAGCGGCTCCATCAACTTCAGATGCATCTTCTCGGGGAGGCCTCCCACGTTGTGGTGGGTCTTGATCGTGGCGGACGGCCCCTTGAAGGAGACGCTCTCGATGACGTCCGGATAGAGGGTCCCCTGCCCGAGGAAGCCGACGCCTCCGGGGATCTTTCCCGCCGCCTCCTCGAAAATGCGGACGAAGAGCTCCCCGATGATCTTCCGTTTTTTCTCCGGGTCATCGACGTCTTCCAGCGCCTTCAGGAACCGCTCCGAGGCGTCGACGTACTCCAGGTGCAGGCCGATGCCGCTGCGGAATGTCTCAAGGACCTCTTCGGCCTCCCCCTTGCGCAGCAGGCCGTTGTTCACGAAGATGCAGGTGAGCTGATCCCCCAGCGCCTTGTGAAGGAGAACGGCGGCCACGGAAGAGTCCACTCCACCGGAGAGTCCGAGGACGACGTTCTCGCTCCCGACCGTCTCGCGGATCTTCCGGACGCTCGTCTCCACGAAGGAGTGCATCGTCCACGAGGGGGAGAGGCCGCAGACGCGGAAGAGGAAATTCGACAGGATTTCCTTCCCTTTCGGCGTATGGGCAACCTCCGGGTGAAACTGGACGCCGTAAACGGTTTTATCGTGATTGCTCATGGCGGCCACGGGGGAGTTCGCCGACCGCGCGATGGAGGTGAACCCTTTCGGAAGCTCCACGATCCGGTCCCCGTGGCTCATCCAGACCTGGATCGTCATGTTGTGGCGGAGCTCTTCGATGCCCAGGAACAGCGGGTCGCCCCACTCGCCCCGGAGGTTGGCGATCCCGTATTCCCGGTCCGTCGACTTCGCGACCTTCCCCCCCAGAAGTTTCGCAAGGACCTGCATCCCGTAGCAGATCCCCAGCACAGGGATCCCCAGCGAGAGCACCTCCTCCGGAAGGGAGGGGGCCCCCTCCTCGTAGACGCTCGCCGGGCCGCCGGAGAGGATGATCCCGGACGGTCGGAACTTCCGGATGAAGGAGAGATCGACGTTGAACGGGTGGATCTCGCTGTAGACTTTCAGCTCGCGGACGCGACGCGCGATGAGCATCGTGTACTGGGAGCCGAAATCCAGGATGAGGATTTTCCCTTCCAACGGCCTATTCCACCTGGTAATTCGGGGCTTCCTTGGTGATGATCACGTCGTGGACGTGGCTCTCCCGCAACCCGGCGGCCGTGACCTTCATGAAGACGGCCAGTTTTTGAAGCTCGGCGATATCCTTTGCGCCCACGTACCCGCTTCCCGATTTCAGGCCGCCGACCAACTGGAAGACCATGGCGGCGATGGGCCCGCGGTACGGGACGCGCCCCTCGATTCCTTCGGGGACGAGCTTGCTCTCCGCCTCGACGTGCGACTGGAAGTACCGGTCCTTGCTCCCGCGCTTCATCGCATCCAGCGATCCCATGCCCCGGTAGACCTTGTAGGATCGGCCCTGGTAGAGCACGAGCTCTCCCGGGCTTTCGTCGGTCCCCGCAAAGAGCCCGCCGATCATCACGGCGGAGGCCCCGGCCGCGATCGCCTTGGTGATGTCCCCCGAATACTTGATCCCGCCGTCCGCGATGAGAGGAATCCCCTTCTTCGACGCGACCGCCGAACACTTCATGATCGCGGTCATCTGGGGAACGCCGACGCCCGCGATGACCCGCGTGGTGCAGATCGATCCCGGACCGACACCGACCTTCACACAGTCCGCCCCTGCCTTGATCAGCGCCTCCGTCCCTTCCCCGGTGGCGACGTTCCCCGCGATCAGCTGCACTTTGGGGAAATTTTTCCGGAGCGACCGGACGGTGTTGATCACGTCCCTGGAGTGGCCGTGCGCGGTGTCGACGCAGAGGAGGTCCGCGCCCGCCTTCAGGAGCTTCTCGACCCGCTCCTCCCAGCCGGTGCCGACTCCCACGGCGGCTCCGACCCTCAGGCGCCCCTTCCCGTCCTTGCAGGCAAAAGGGTACTTCTTGATTTTGAGGATGTCCTTGATCGTGATGAGGCCGCGGAGGTTGTTCTTGCCGTCCACCACGAGCAGCTTTTCGATCCGGTTCCTGTGCAGGATCTCCTTCGCCTGCTCCAGCGTGGTCCCCACCGGGACGGTGACCAGGTCCTCCTTGGTCATCACGCTCGAGATCGGCTGGTCGAAGTTCGTCTCGAACCTCAAGTCCCGGTTCGTGAGGATTCCGACGAGCTTTCCGCTCCGGGTCACCGGCAGCCCGGAGATCCGGTACTTGTTCATCACGTCGAGCGCTTCGTGGACCCTCTGGTCCGGGTCCACGGTGATGGGGTCGATGATCATCCCGCTCTCGGACTTTTTCACCCGGTCGACTTCCACCGCCTGCTCGTCCGCGGTGTTGTTCCGGTGAACGACCCCGATCCCCCCCTCTCGCGCAATGGCGATGGCCGTGTCGGCCTCGGTGACCGTGTCCATCGCAGCGGTCAGCAGGGGGATGTTCAGCCGGATCTCGGGAGTCAGCGAGACGGTGACGTCCACGTCCTTGGGAAGGACCTTCGACTCTCCCGGCAACAGCAGGACGTCGTCGAACGTCAACCCTTCTTCCAGCTCTTTGCCGTCGGTTTTCCCCAGCACTACGCTCATCCCTTATCTCCTTTTCCGTCCGGGATCCCCAGAAGGATGCCCTCCAGGAGCCCCGCATCGCTGACGATCAGTTCGTCGATCTTGAAATTCTCCATGGCCGCCACCGCCTGGCAGACGCCGGGCACGATGTAGCGTTCCCGCCCCTTCTCCATCCCCGGCAGCCGGAGACGTTCCGCTTCCTTCAATTTCGACAGTCGCTCCTCCCAATATTTAAGCCGCTCGAGAGACATCGCGTACCCGTCGATCTTCTCCGGCCTGTAGGCCGTCATCTTCCGGTCCAGTGCCGCCAGCGTCGTGAAGGTCCCCGCCGTTCCTACCATTCTGCGAAACCGGCGCTTCCAGGCGGCAGTCCCCGAAGAAATCCGCTCGGAGAAGTAGAACCGGAGGTTCCGGATCTGCCATCCTTCCGGCGGGTCGGAAATCGGAAGAAGGCCGCAGACCACGACCACCCCGATCGGCAGGCTGACCGATTCATCCCTGCCTGGGCCGGAGATGAACTCGGTGCTTCCGCCGCCGATATCCATGACCACGATGCCCCCGCCGTTCCGCAGGCGTCCCTGCATCCCTTGCCAGGTCCGGCGGGCCTCTTCAACGGCGGTGATGATATCGACCCTTACACCGACCGCTTTCGCCGCATCGAGAAAGGCCGCGCGATTCCCGGCTTCCCGCAGGCCCGCCGTCCCGCACGCGCTGTAGCGTTCCACTCCCAGCGCGTCCATCCGCTCGCGGAATTCCTTCAGCGCGGAGATGGAATCCCGGAATCCCGGTTCGCCGATCCTGCCGGTGGCCCGGAGTTCCTTTCCCATTCCGGTGATCCTGCGCACCCTTGCGACGGGTCGGATCGTTCGGCCTGCCCGCTTCGCGACGAGCATCCGTACCGTGTGGGTCCCTATGTCAATCGCTGCCAGAAGTCCCATCCGGACCTGCACCTTGTTCCCGTTCGGGGAAGGCTTCCTTCCCTTCCTTTTTTTCCAGTGTCCCGATAATGCTGGCGCAGAAGAGATAGGCTGCTGCGAACAGGTATGAAACAATTATAAAACAGATGATGCCGAACAAGGAACCGTAAAGTACGTTGAACTTGCTGAAACTCTTGACATAAAACCTGAATCCCCCCTTGATTGCGTAGAAAAGCAGGAGAAACATCATGCTTCCCGCCAGGGCGTTTTCCAGCCGGACGCGGCGCGGGGACAGATACCGGTAGCTCAACGCTCCCGCGACGAAGATGACTCCCGCGAGGGCTGCCTCGCCGACCCCGGCCAGCAGCGTGTGGAACGCGGCGTCCCACTGCGCCGAAAGACCTTTCTTGAAATAGGCGAGCCCCGACCAGAGGGGCGGCACGAGAATGGCCGCCGAGGTCAGCACGATGAGCGCGAGGACCAGAACCACGTGAAACAGGGCCCCGCGCACGAACCGCTTTTCCCGTCGAGTTCCCATCATCACCGCCAGGGAGGTCTGGACCGCGTCCGTCGCCGAGAAGGAGGAGAACAGAAGCAGGAGGGTCCCCACGATCCCGAAGGTGGCGCCCGATTCGAACAGATTCCTGAGATTCGGCACGAGGACCCGAGCGCCGTAGGGAAACGTTTCCTTCAAGAACGAGGACAGCATGTCGAACGGCAGTTCGTTTCGGCCGATGAGCGCCGAGGTTGCGGCAAAGACCAGGAAAAGGACGGGGATGGCGGCCAGGAGCAGGTTGAAGGCGACCGCGGCACTGTAGACGAACCCGTGGCTCCGGAAGAAGTGAACGGTTCCCTCCGAGAGCACTTCCCGGATGCGCCACGCCGTGGGCCTCATTTTTCCTTGTAAACGATTCGGATGGGAGACCCGTTGAACCCGAAGCGGGCCCGGATCTTGTTCTGCAGGTAGCGGGTGAAGGAATCGGGGACATCCACCCTCTCCTTCACGAAGACTGCGAAGGACGGGGGCATCACGCCGATCTGGGTCATGTAGAGCGCCCGGTTCCTCCCCTGCTTCGACGGGATGGGGACCGAGTAGACGGAGGCCTGCGCCATCTTGTTGAGGACGGCCGTCGGGATGCGCTGACGGAAGCTTTCGAACGCCTCCTCGATCTTCTTGAACAGGAGGGGGATCCCCTTCCCGGTGGGCGACACGACGGGGATGATTGCGGCGAACGCGGCGTACCCCAGCCCTTCCTGGATGGCATGGAGCCCTTTCCGCTTCTCTTCATCGCCTTTCCAGAGGTCCGCCTTGTTCGCGGCGACGACCACCGCCCGCTCCTCGTTCAGGACGTACCGGAGGATCTGCTGGTCCTGGTGGGTCAGCCCTTCGGGGCCGTCGATCATCAGGACGGCGAGGTCGCACCGCTGGAGAGAGTCGAGACTCTTCATCACCGAGATCTTCTCCAGCACGTTTTCCGTCTTCCGTTTCGCCCGGATGCCGGCCGTGTCGATGAAGAGGAACCTCTTCCCACCGTATTTCACGAGGACGTCGATCGCGTCCCGGGTCGTCCCCGGCACCTCCGAGGAGATGACTCTCTCGTACCCCGCGAGCGTGTTGATCAGCGTGGATTTTCCGACGTTCGGACGCCCGACGACCGCGATCCGCGCGACGACTTCTTCCCGCCTCGGCTCCTCGACCCGCTCGGGGATGAGCGCGACGACCTCCTCCAGCAGCCGGTCCACTCCCGTCCCGTGCTCGGCGGAAATGGGGTAGATTTTGTCGGCGGCCAGCTCGTGAAACTCGTCGATCCCTTCCCGGCCTGCGCGGACGTCCACCTTGTTCGCCGCGAGGAAGAACCGTTTCTCCCGCTCCCGCAGCATCCCCAGGATTTCCTTGTCCAGGGGGAGGACGCCGTCGCGGGCGTCCACGAGGAAGATGACCGCATCGGACTCGTAGATCGCTCGAAGAACCTGCCCGCGCACCTTGGAGAGGAGGTCGTCCCCCTCCTTGCCGGGGAGGTATCCTCCGGTATCGATCAGGTGGAACCGCTTCCCGTCGAGCTCCACGGGAACGGAGACGAGGTCCCGCGTTACCCCCGGGGTCCCGAAGGTGATCGAGCGCCGCTTCCCCGCGATGCGGTTGAACAGGGTCGACTTCCCGACATTCGGGCGGCCGACCAGCGAGATGGTGAAATCGAACTTAGGCATATCCCAGCCGACCCAGCATCGTTTCGTTTTTACTCCAATCCTTCTCGACCTTGACGAACAGCTCCAAGTATACCCGCTCCCCGGTCTCATTCTCCAGCTCCAGACGCGCCTCGGTGCCGATCTTTTTCAGCATTCGGCCGCCCCGCCCGATGAGGATCCCTTTCTGCGACTCCCGCTCGACGCAGATTTCCGCTCGGATGCGGATCCGTCTTTTTGCCGTTTCTTCCTTGTACTCCTCGATCGTCACCGCAACGCTGTACGGAAGCTCCTCCGAGAGCTCGTTGAACAGTTTTTCCCGGAGGATTTCCTTCGCGATGAAGCGCATGGGGAGGTCGGTCAGGTCTTCCTCGGGGTAATAGGCGGGCCCTTCCGGCAGGATCGCGAAGAGGCCCGAAAGAAACGCGTCCACCCCATGTCCTTTTATCGCGGACACGAGGTACCCCTCCCGGTAGAGCCCGCTTTCCATCAGCGCGGCCCTGCGCGCCCTTGCCGCGCTCTCTCCCATCCGGTCCACCTTGTTGACCACCAGCAGCCGGGGAGCCGCGACATTCGAAAGGATCCCCCGGACGAGCGTTTCCTCTTCCCCGGATTCGGCCGGTCGATCGTCCACCAGGTGAACGACGATGTCGGACTCCGAGGCGATGCGCTCGGCGGTCTTCATCATGTAGACGTTCAAGGCCTTCCTGGGCCGGTGGATCCCCGGGCCGTCCAGGAAGACGATCTGCCCCTTTTCCGCGGTGTAGATCCCTGCGATCCGGTCCCGCGTGGTCTGGGGCTTGCTGGTGACGATGGCGATCTTGGCGCGGAGGATGCGGTTGAGGAGCGTGGATTTGCCGACGTTCGGCCGGCCGAGGAGGGCGACGAAACCGGATTTCTTCCCTTCCGTCATCCCGTGCCTTCCTTCGGCCCGAGGAGGGAAAGCAGACTCCCCGCCGCCTCCATTTCCGCCTCTTTCTTGGTGGCGCCGCTTCCCGTCGCCTCGGGCCCGTCCGCCAGGCGGGCGACGACCGTGAAGGTGTGGGAATGGGGCGGCCCCGACACCTCCAGGAGCCGGTACTTGGGGAGCGGGACCCGCCGCTTCTGGCACCACTCCTGGAGGCGGCTCTTGGCATCGAAACCCGAGACCAGTTCCGCGACCCGCTTCTCTTCCCAGAAATGGGTGAGGACAAACTGCCTCACCCTTCCGTACCCCCCGTCGAGAAAGATCGCTCCGGCGATCGCCTCCATGGCGTCGGCGACCATCTTCCGGGTCACCCCGCCCCCCTTTTCCCGCACGGAAGGGTCGGTGCGAAGCGATTCCGGAACTCCGATCCGCTCGCCGACGCGCACGAGGTTCCGGTTGTTGATGATCGCGGAGCGGGCTTTCGAGAGCGTCCCCTCCCCGGTATCGGGAAACCGGCGGAACATCTCCTCCGCCACGCACAGGTTGAGGACCGCGTCCCCGAGAAATTCGAGCCGCTGGTAGGACATTTCTCCCGAACTTCCGCCCGCGATTGAGGCGTGCCGCATCGCCTCCTCGAGAAGGTGCGGGGAGGAAAACCGGTAACCGATCCGTTTTTCCAGCTCAGACATTCCGCTCATCCCGTTTCCCGGCCAGTCCCCGCCCCCGGATCGAGCACGCACGCACGCGAAACAGCCCGCCGACCTCGGTGATCTCCCCCGGAAAGGTTACCTCCACGTAATTGCCCGAGGTCCCCGACAGCTCTCCCCGGCCGGGGTGCACGGTCTCCGCCAGGACCTCCAGTTCCTTCCCCACCTGATCCCGGAGGAACGCCGTTCGTTTCTTCGCATCCAGATGGAGGAGAATCGCGACCCGCTCCTTCTTTTCCCGGGCGTGGACGTCGTCGGGCCACCGCGCGCTCTCCGTCCCCTCGCGGGCGGAGTAAGGAAAAACGTGGAAGTAGTTTACCGGGACATCGCAAAGGAATCGAACCGTTTCCTCGAAATCGGCTTTCGTCTCCCCGGGAAAGCCGGCGATCACGTCGGCCCCCACCTGTGCGTCCGGGACCCGGGCAACGACGCGGCCGACGACGTCCGCATACTGGCCTGCGCGGTACGGGCGCCGCATCCGCGAAAGGGTCCTGTCGCACCCGCTCTGCAGGGGGATGTGCAGGTGCGGGCAGACCCTCCTGCTGCCCGAGATCGCGTCCAGGAGGCCCTCCGTGATCTCCGCCGGCTCGATGGAGCTCAACCTCAGGCGGGTCCTTTCCGTTTCGTTCAGGAGAACGGCGATGAGTTGGGCAAGGGCTTCCTTTTCCCCCCGGTCCGCGCCATACAGGCCGACGTGGATTCCCGTGAGCACCAGCTCCCGCGCGCCGTCCCGCTCCGCTTCAACCGCCTTTTCGAGGATTTCCTTCTCCGGCAGCGATCGGTTCCCGCCACGCACCATGGGAACGACACAGTACGCGCAGGAGAAATCGCAGCCGTCCTGGATTTTCAGGAATGTGCGCCGGTGCCCGAGGAGAAGGTCCGCAGCGTATTCGGACAGCGGATGCGGCCTGGCCGGGTCGCCGTCGCCGATCTGCCGGAAGACGGAACCGAGGGCGCCCTCCTCCCCGAGGCCGACCCAGTGGTCGACTTCGTGAAGCGCTTCCCTGGCCCGTGGGGAAGCCTGCGCGTAACAGCCGGTCAGAATGACCGATGCATGCGGATGGTCGCGGCGCGCCCTGCGGGCCAGGGCCCGGCTGTCCCGGTCGGCCCGGTGGGTCACTGTGCAGCTGTTAACGACGATAACGTCGGCAGGTTCGGCGGGGGAAACGACCTCGAACCCGGCCGACATCGCTTCCCGCACGATGGATGCGGAATCTGCGAAGTTCGCCTTGCAGCCGACGGTCAAGACCGTTAGACGCTTGCGCATTCGATCCAGCCGCCGCCCAGCACCTCGTTCCCGTCGTAAAGGACCAGGGCCTGGCCCGGCGTCACGCTCCTCTGCGGGGCGTCGAAGCGAACCGAGAGCTTTCCTCCCTCGAAACGGATGGCGGCCGGAACGCCCGGATGCCGATAACGGACCTTGACCGTCGCGCCGAACTCGGAGGCCGGAGGCGCCCCTGCGACGAAGGATGTGCGGGCCACGATGGCGCCCGTGGCAAGGGTCTCATCCTCCCTCCCCAGGATTACCTCGTTCCGCTCCGCGTCGATGGCCACGACGTAGAGCGGTTCCTTGGCGGCGATCCCCAGCCCCTTGCGCTGGCCGACCGTGTACCGGAGGATCCCCCTGTGCTCCCCAAGAATATTCCCCTTCCGGTCGACGAAGTGTCCTTCCTTCTCCTGGATTCCTTTCCTGGACAGGAACGCCGTGTAGGAATCGTCGGTGACGAAACAGACGTCCTGGCTCTCCTTCTTCTCGAAGACCGGAAGGCCCGCTTCTACCGCGATCCGCCGGACCTCGGATTTCATCATCCCCCCGACGGGGAACCGGATCCTTTCCAGCCGCTCCGAGTCCAGCGAGTACAGAAAATACGACTGGTCCTTGGAGGCGTCCGGCGAGGCGAAAAGCCGGCACTTGCCCTTTTCCCCACGCCGGATGACGGCATAGTGCCCCGTGGCCACGCCCTCGGCCCCCAGTTCGTCGGCCTTCCGCAGCAGCGCCCGGAATTTCAGGTATTCGTTGCACAGGATGCAGGGGTTCGGCGTCCGCCCGCTCGAGTACTCCTTCACGAACGGGTCGATGACCTCCCGCCGGAACTCGTCCCTCAAGTTCAGGACGTAGTACGGGATCCCCATCAGGTCGCACACCCGCCGCGCGTCGTAAAGGTCGTCCAGCGAGCAGCAGGTCCCCGGGCGATTCCTCGTAACCGTGGAGAAATCGTAGAGGTCCATCGAGATCCCGATCACCTCGAACCCTTCCCGCTGCAGGAGGAGAGCCGCTACGGAGGAATCGACCCCGCCGCTCATCGCCGCCAGGATGCGCTTTTTCATCGGGCCTTGGCCTCCCTGCGGAACAGCGGGGACATCGCCCGGAGCTTGTCGACGATCGCCTCGGTGGCGTCCACGGCGTATTCGATCTCCTCGTCGGTATTGCCTCTCCCGAGGCTGAACCGCAAGGCCCCCTGCGCGTCCACGGGGTCCGCTCCCATCGCCATGAGGATCGGGGAAGCCTCCAGGGACCCGGAAGTGCACGCCGAGCCCGAGGAGCAGGCGATCCCCACCATGTCGAGGTTGAGCAGCATCGCCTCCCCTTCGACGAACCGGAAGGAGATGTTGACGGTGTTGGGGAGCCGCTCCGTGGGATGGCCGTTCAGCACCAGATCCGGGATCCGTTCGAACAGCGCCTTCTCGAACTTGTCGCGGAGCCTGCGGGTTTCCCGGACCTCCTCCGTCATCCCTTCCCGCAGGAGGGAGAAGGCCTTCCCCATCGCCACGATCCCCATGACATTCTCGGTCCCGCCCCGGCGACCCCGCTCCTGATGTCCGCCGTGGAGCACCGCCTCCATCTCGATCCCCTTGCGCGCGATGAGCCCGCCGATACCTTTCAGCCCGTTCACCTTGTGGCCCGAGAAGGTCAGCAGGTCGGCCGGAAGCTCCTTCCAGTCGATCGGGATCTTCCCCGCCGCCTGCACGGCGTCGGTGTGCATCAGGACACCGGCCTCCCGCGCGATGCGCCCGATCTCCGCGACGGGCATGATGCATCCCGTCTCGTTGTTGGCGTGCATGATGGAGACGAGGATCGTGTCCTTCGCGATCGCCCGGCGCACCGAATCCGGCTCCACGATTCCCTGCCGGTTCACCGGCGCGTAGGTCACCCGATACCCTTGCGCCTCGAGGAACTTGCAGGTGTTGATGACGGCGGGGTGCTCGACCGCGGAGGTGATCATGTGCTTCCCCGCGTTTCCCTTTCGATACGCGATCCCCTTGATCGCGAGGTTGTCGCTTTCGGTCCCGGAGCTGGTGAACACGATCTCCAGCGGCTGGCACCCGAAAAACGCCGCGATCTCCTGCCGCGCGTCCTCCACCGCCTTCCGCACGCCCCGGCCCGCCCAGTGGATGCTCGACGGGTTCCCGAACATCTCCGAGAGAAACGGTGCAATCGCCCCTTTCACCTCGGGATGGACCGGCGTCGTTGCGTTGTGATCCAGGTAGACCTTTCTCACGCAGACACCTCCCTGGTTTGCTCTTCAGACTTTTCCCGGAAGAGGTCTTCGATGGAAATGGAGTCCAGGAACTCCTCCATCCGGGACTCCAGCGCATCCCACATTCCCTGCGTCTTGCACCGCTCGATCCTGCCGCACGTCCTCCCCGACCGCCGGCACCCGATGGTGGCGTCCCGCCCTTCCGCCGTGCGGATGATCTCGCCGATCATGATCCGGGACGGATGGCGCGCCAGAAGGAACCCTCCTCCCGGGCCCCGGATGCTCTTGACCAGGTTCCGCCTGCGAAGCCGGGAAAACAGCTGCTGGAGGTAAGCCTCCGGAATCTCCTCCTGCCGGGCGATGTTCTTCAGGGAAACCGGATTCCCGCGGGAGGACGCTGCAAGGCTCACCAGCGCCATCACGGCATACCGCCCCCGCGTCGTGATCTTCATCGGACGGACTCCACGCGGGGCGCCTCCTCCTGCTTCGGAAGGAGTTTCGCAAGCTCGTCGAGGCGCTGTCCCATCGCCATCACCTGGTCGGTCAAACACTTGATCGCCTTGCCTTCCGGGTCCGGCGTGCCGGCGACGCCGGACTGGTCGTTGTAGACGTTCCCCTCGCGGTAGACGATCCTTCCGGGGATTCCCACGACGGTCGAGTTGGGAGGAACGTCCCGGTTGACCACCGATCCCGAGCCGATCTTGGAATTCTGCCCGATCCGGATGTTGCCCAGGATGGCCGCGCCCGCCCCGATGATCACGTTTTCCTCGATCGTCGGGTGCCGCTTCCCCTTCTTCCAGCTCGTCCCGCCGAGGGTCACCCCGTGGTACATCGTCACGTTCTTCCCGATTTCCGAGGTTTCCCCGATGACGACCCCCATCCCGTGGTCGATGAAGAAACCCTCGTCGATCGTCGCCCCCGGATGGATCTCGATCCCCGTGAGGGCACGGGAGATGTGCGAGAGAAACCGGGCCAGCAACCGAAGGTCGTGCGTCCAGAGCCAGTGGGCCGCGTGGTGGAACCGCATGACGTGGAACCCCGGGTAGCATAAAAGGATCTCGATCACGCTGCGCGCCGCCGGGTCGCGTTCGAAGATCACCTTGATGTCGTTGCGGATTCTACGGAACATCCTTCCCCCTTTCCCCGTGCAAATAACCTGACTATGTAAGTCAATTATTAGGGAATTTTACCAGAAAGGGAAGAAGTTTATTCAACCGTTTTTCTTTTATCCCCTTTACCTGCAGCAGGTCCTCGGGGCGACGAAACCCGCCCAGGCGGCTCCTCGTTTCGACCACGGATTCCGCAACCTTGCTTGAGATTCCCGGGAGTCCCTCGATCTCCGCCAGGGAGGCTTTGTTGATATCCACCCTTTTGCCAAGGAGAAATTTCTGCTTTGTGGTGAGCGGCCCAGGATGTCCCGTTATGGTGCAGTCGACGGCAGGGAGTTGCGGGACAAGAGAGGCGGAATCCTGCACGGATTCAGTCGCACGCACGATGTGCGGAGAGGCAACGGACAGAACGTGTCGGCCCGTGGCGCCGACATTCCAGACCAATACGATCAGGGATAGAAGGAGGCAGGCCTTACCGCTCCGGGCCTCCCTTCTGCGATCCACGGCGGGACCTCCAAAGCTTGTACCGGATGCTGTCCACCAGGGCCTGCCAGGACGCCTCGATGATGTTGTGCGAGACCCCGACGGTTCCCCAGGTGCTGTCCTTGTCGCCGGACTGTATCAAAACGCGTACCGACGAGCCGGTCCCGCCGGCGGTGATCACCCGCACCTTGTAGTCGAGCAGCTTCACTTCGGCCAGCTCGGGATAGAACTTCTCGAGAGCCTTCCGGAGCGCGTTGTCCATCGCGTTCACGGGGCCGTTCCCCAGCGCCGCGGTGTGCTCCACCCGGCCCTCCACCTCGACCATGATGGTCGCCTCGGCAATCGGATGTTGCTTCTCCGTCCGCTTCTCGTCGATCACCCGGAACCCCTTCAACTCGAAGAACTGCTCGTGCTCCCCCATCGCCTTGAGGACCAGGAGCTCGAACGACGCCTCGGCCCCTTCGAACTGGTACCCCTTGTGCTCCAGCTCCTTGATCTGGTCGAGGACCTTCTCCGCCGCCGGGTCGCCCGCCTTGAACCGGAGCCCCTTCTCCTGGACCTTGGAAAGGATGTTGCTCCGTCCCGAGAGGTCGGAGATGAGGACGCGGCGCTGGTTGCCGACGAGCCCGGGATCGATGTGCTCGTAGGTCCCCGGGTTGCGGCGGATGGCCGACACGTGCATCCCCCCCTTGTGGGCGAATGCGGCATTCCCGACGAAGGGCTGATGGAGACGCTTCCCCACGTTGGCGATCTCCGCCACGTATCCCGAAAGCGCGGAGAGTTTCCTGAGCCGCTCTTCCGGAAGGACTTCCCTGCCCATCTTCAGATGGAGGCAGGGGATGATCGAGCAGAGGTTGGCGTTCCCGCACCGCTCCCCGTAGCCGTTGATCGTCCCCTGGACCTGTGTCGCCCCGCTCTCCACCGCTGCCAGGGTGGTGGCCACGGCCATCTCGGAGTCGTTATGGGTATGAATTCCGAGCGGAAGATGGGTTGTTTTCCGGACCTCGCGGACGACGCGCCCCACGTCCGAGGGAAGCGACCCCCCGTTGGTGTCGCACAAAACGAGCCAGTCCGCCCCACCATCGGCCGCCGCCGCGAGCGCCTTCAGCGCATACTTGGGGTTGCGCCGGTAGCCGTCGAAGAAGTGCTCGGCGTCGAAGAAGACCTGCTCGGCGTGCTTTTTAAGGTACTCGATCGTCTCGCGGATCGCCTTGAGGTTCTCGTCGAGCGTGGTCCGCAGCGCCTCGGTGACGTGGAAGTCCCAGGATTTCCCCACCACGGTGATGACCGGGGTCTCCGCGGAGAGGAGCGCCTTCATGTTGGCGTCCTCCTCGACCTTCTTTCCCACCCGGCGCGTCATACCGAACGCGCAGAGCTTCGCGGTCTTCAGCGGGAGCCTCTTCGCATACTCGAAGAACTCCTTGTCCTTCGGGTTGGAGCCGGGGTACCCTCCCTCGATGAAGTGGATCCCGAAATCGTCCAGCTTCTCCGTAATGGCGATCTTGTCCATCACGGAGAGCGAGATCTCCTCGGCCTGGGTGCCGTCCCGAAGCGTCGTGTCGTACAGATAGATCTTTTTCGAGGTGATCTTTTTCAAGCCTGCTGTCCCAGCCCGAAGGCGTTGTGCAGTACCCGCACCGCCAGCTCGGTGTATTTCTCCTCGATCAGGCAGGAGATCTTGATTTCCGAGGTGGTGATGCCCAGGATGTTGATCCCTTCGGCGGCCAGCGTCTCGAACACCTTCGTGGCAACCCCGGAGTGGGAGCGCATCGCCATCCCGACGATGGACACTTTTGCGATCTTGTCGTCGCCGACAACCTTCTCCGACTCGACTTCCTTTGCGGTCTTCTCCGTGATCAACATCGCCTTCTTGTAATCGCTGCGGCCGACCGTGAAGGTCAGGTCCGTGTAGCCGGTGACGGATACGTTCTGGACAATCACGTCCACGACGATGTTGGCGTCCGACAGCGGCTTGAAGATCCTGGCGGCGATTCCCGGCCGGTCGGGCACTTTCACGATGGTGATCTTCGCCTCGTTCTTGCTGTACGCCACGCCGGACACGACTGCCGTTTCCATGATCTCCTCCTCTTTCGTAACGATCGTTCCCGGATTTTCGTTGAACGAGGAGCGGACGTGGATCCGCACCCCGTATTTCATCCCGAACTCCACCGACCGGATCTGGAGGACCTTGGCCCCCAGGCTCGCCAGCTCGAGCATCTCCTCGAAGGAGATCTTTTCGAGTTTCCGCGCGTCTGCGCAGATGTTGGGGTCGGTGGTATAGACCCCGTCGACGTCCGTGTAGATCTCGCACACGTCGGCCGAAAGCGCGGCCGCCACGGCGACGGCGCTCGTGTCCGACCCGCCGCGCCCGAGCGTCGTGATCGCCCCGGATTCGTCGATGCCCTGGAAGCCGGCCACGACCGCGATCTCCCCTTCCTTGAGGGCGGCCTGGATCGTCTCCCCCTCGATCTTCATGATACGCGCCTTGACGTAGGCCGAATCGGTGAGGACCGGAATCTGGAAGCCGCAGAACGACTTCGCCTTGTACCCCATTTCGGTGAGCGCGATGGCCAGCAGGCCGATGGTCACCTGTTCGCCCGTGGAAGCGACGACGTCCAGTTCGCGCTCGTTCGGCAATTCCGCGATCTGGTGCGCCAGGCCGAGCAGCCGGTTCGTCTCCCCGGCCATCGCCGAGACGACGACCACGACGTCGTTTCCCTGGTCTTTGGTGCGCGCCACCCGCTTTGCAACGTTCTTGATCTTCTCCACGGTACCGACCGAAGTGCCGCCGTACTTCTGGACAATGAGTGCCATTTCCCGGTTCACCCTCCTGTCAGGTAGCGTTTGCAGCGATGGACAAATCCCCGGATCCGCGGGGTGTCCTCCGCGTCAAGAATCAGCCTGCGGCTGCCTTCGTCCGAAAAAAGGAATTTAACCTTTATACAGGATTTTGGCAACATGGTGGCGATTTTTTCCGCCCACTCCACCAGGCAGACCCCCTCCCCGTTCAGGATCTCCTCCAGGCCGATGTCGTCGGCCTCCCGCTCGGAGGAAAGGCGATAGACATCCACGTGGAGGAAAGGAACGGCGCCCGCATGTTCCGTCACGACGGTGAAGCTCGGCGAAACGATCCGGTCCGCCGGGATCCCGATCGCCTCCCCCACGCCCTTGCAGAAGACCGTCTTGCCGGCACCCAGGTCCCCCGAAAGCGCCACCACATCGCCCGGGACCAGGACCGCACCCAGGGCCCGCGCGATCTCCATCGTGTCGGCTTCGCACGAAGAATACAGTTCAACTACCATCGGCGGGTACGCTCCTCACATTCAAAGGATCGGGTGCGCCTTGTGCGGCAGCGAAGCCACAGCCAGTGTTGAGGGGTGTCCCCGCTTACGGCCGCTCCTCGGAAGGTTTCGGCTCTCCCATGGTGTGCTGGAGGGCCTCGTGGATGTTCTCGATGACGTCGGTGGCGGACACGGCGGACATCGGGTGCCGACGCATCAGCAGATCGGCCGACATCCCGTGAAGGAAGACCCCCGCGCAGGCGGCGTCGGTCGGCGACAACCCTTGCGAAGCGAGGGCGGCCACCATTCCCGTGAGCGCGTCCCCCATTCCCCCGGTCGCCATGTAGGGATTCCCGGTCGTGTTGATGAAGATGTCCCCTTTCGGCGTGGCGATGATCGTCCTGGCGCCTTTCAGGATCACCGTGACGTCCTGTTCTTCGGCGAGATGCTGCGCCGACCCGATCCGCGAGGCCTCGATGGCTTCGATCGATTCGCGGGTGAGTCGGGACATCTCCCCCGGGTGCGGCGTGAGGATGCAGGAGGAGCCCGCCGTCCGCAGGACCCCGACCTGCCCCGAAATCGCGTTCAGTCCGTCGGCGTCCACGATGAACGGGACCTTGATGCGGGGGAACAGCTCGGCGATGAATTCCCCCACTCCCGGATACGCTCCCAGGCCGGGCCCGACGACGACCACGTCCGCACGCGAGACCTTCTCCACCAGTTCGGGGATCATCTCTTTCCTGAAGTACCCCGACCCTCCGTCGGCGATCCCCATCGACATCACTTCCATCAGTTTCGACTCGACGATCGGCCGCAGGGAGGCCGGAGTCACCACCGTGATCAGCCCCGCGCCCATCCGGAGCGCGGCCTGGCCCGCAAGGCAGGGGGCGCCGGTCAGCCCCGGCGATCCGCCGATGATGAATATCCTTCCCGCATCCCCCTTGTGGAAGTCCGGCGGGCGGATGGAGAGCATGCTTTTGACCACGCGCTCGTCGAGCGCCTCGGTCTTGATGTCGGCGTCAAACACCGCTTTGGAGGGAATCCCGATGTCGAAGATTTCGGTATCCCCGCAGTGGATCGAGCCCGGCAACAGGACCTGGCCCAGTTTCAGAAGCCCGAACGATCCCGTATAGTCGGCCCGGATCGCCTCGCCGAGAATCCTTCCCGTCGTGGCGTCGATCCCGCTGGGGATGTCGACCGCATAGACGGGGGCCAACGAGAGGTTGATGACTTCCACCACCTCGCGGACGATCCCCGAAAGCGGCGATGAGAGCCCCGTCCCGAGGATGGCGTCCACGCAGAGATGCACCTCTTCGAGGAACGTCCGGAGATCCTCCACCCCTTCCGCGTCGCGGATCACCCGGATCTCGACGTCCATCCTTTTGAGAATGTCTTTCTGCACTCTGGCGTCCCGGGAGAGGTCGTCCTCTTCGGCGAGCAGAAAGACCTCCACATAGACGCCCCGGTTGTGGAGATGCCGGGCGATCACCATGCCGTCTCCGCCGTTGTTCCCGCGGCCGCAGACGACCGCGACCGAGGCCTCTTCGGCCGCACCGACCTTGTCTTCCAAAATGTGCAGGATCCGCTCCGAGCAGGACCGCCCCGCGTTCTCCATCAGAAGGAGGGAGGGGATGCCGTACTTCTCCATGGTGATCTTGTCCAGATCGGCCATCTGGCGCGCCGAGGCGACCTTCATCCGTTTCCTCCCGCTCTCTCGATGACCACAAACGCCACGGCCTTCCCGCCGTCGTGGGAGATCGACACGTGGACCTGGTCTGCTTTCAATATTTTCATATATTTATATGCGTTTCCATAAAGATTAACTTCAGGTCTTCCCATCCGCCCCGGAACCGTTTCGACGTCTCGCCACAGGATTCCTTGCGACTTTCCCGTGCCGAACGCCTTGAGGACCGCTTCCTTCACCGCGAACCTGCCGGCGAGCCTCTCCGCGGTTTTGACGCTTTTGCTCGCATACAGGTTTTCGGCGTCCGTGAACACTCTCTGTAAAAACCTGTCCCGGAAGCGTTCCAGCAGCCCGTGCACCCGTGAAATATCCACGATGTCGACACCGATGCCTACGATCATCCCGTTTCAGGGGGCCCCGTGGATGAGGTCGGCCATCTCGCGCACGGCCGCCCCGAGGCCGATGAAAACCGCCCTGGCGATGATGCTGTGCCCGATGTTGAACTCCTCGATCTCCGGAAGGGAAAGGATCGGCGGGAGGTTGCGCACGTCGAGCCCGTGACCCGCGAACACCTTCAAGCCGATGTTGTTCCCGTGCGCCGCCGCGATGCGGATCTTATCGAACTCTTCGGCGTACTTCCCTGCGTGGTACGCTTCGCAGTAGGTCCCGGTGTGGATTTCAACGGCATCGGCCCCGACCTGCCTGGCGGCCCGCAGCTGGGAGAGTATCGGGTCGATGAAAAGGCTCACGAGGATGCCGGCGTCGCGAAGCCGCGATACGGCCGCGTGCAGGGTCTCCCGCTGGCCGAGTACGTTCAGCCCGCCTTCCGTCGTAAGCTCTTTCCGTTTCTCGGGGACGAGGGTCGCGGAGTACGGCTTCAGGCGCGTTGCGATTCCGATCATTTCCTCGGTTGCAGCCATCTCCAGATTGATCCGCGTCTGGACCACCCTGGAAAGGAGCTCGAGGTCCCGGTCCTGGATGTGCCGACGGTCCTCCCTCAGGTGGACCGTGATGCCGTCGGCGCCGTGGTGTTCGGCGATCCCCGCCGCGATCACGGGCTCCGGCGCGGCCCCACCCCTCGCCTGCCTCAGCGTCGCCACATGATCGATGTTGACCCCCAGCCTTCTCCTCATGCCCGCCTCAGAACCGAATAGTTACTAAAGTCCAGGGACGTTCTTAAACTTTTTAACTCTGCTCCTATGTTTGAAAAGTTTAAGAACGTCCCTATATCCACATTAAAAGTTTTAAGAACGTCCCCGTAGTTAAGTTAGTGGATTTCGGCGCGGGCCTTCTCCGCCAGCGCGTTCACGATGCGGTCGATCTCCGCCTTGTTCTCCCCTTCCGCCATAATCCGGAGGACGGGCTCGGTTCCACTGTACCGCACGACGATCCTGCCCCGCATGCCGAGCTTCTTCTCGAACTCGGCCTTCGTCTTCTGGAACCCCTTCATGCTCTCCAGGGGAACGCGATGCCTCAGCTTGAGGTTCAGCAGAACCTGCGGGAAGGTGACCAGTTGCTTCCCGAGGTCTGCAATCCGCCGGCCCGACTCGACCATCACCGCAAGGAGCTGGAGTGCCGCCAGGACGCCGTCCCCCGTCGTCGCGTGATCGAGGAAGATCAGGTGCCCCGATTGCTCCCCGCCGAAGTTGTACCCGTTGGCGCGCATCATTTCGACCACGTAGCGGTCGCCCACCTGGCTCCGTACGAGCCGGATCTTCCTCTCTTTAAGGAAAAGGTCGAGCCCGATGTTGCTCATCACCGTGGCGACCACGGTGTTCCTCTTCAGCTTTCTCTTCCGGAACATCTCCTCTGCGCAAATCGCCATGATCCGGTCCCCGTCCAGCACCTCCCCCTTCTGATCGACGACGATCACCCGGTCGCCATCCCCGTCGAGCGATATCCCGAGGTCGGCCCGGTGCTCCCGCACCTTGGCGGACACTACCTCCGGGAACAGGGAGCCGCAGTTCTCGTTGATGTTGAGCCCGTTCGGAGTGACGCCGATCGGAATGACCTCGGCCCCCAGCTCCTGGAACACTTGCGGGGCGATTCGGTAGGCGGCGCCGTTCGCGCAGTCGACCACGATCCGCAACCCGTCCAGCGACAGGTGCGAAGGGAACGTGTTCTTCAGGTAGACGATGTACCGGCCGGTTGCGTCGTCGATCCGATGTGCCTTGCCGATCTCGGGCGAAGGGGTGCGCGCCTCCTTGAGGTGGTCCCCCAGCATGATCATCTCGATCTTTTCTTCCATCTCGTCGGGCAGCTTGAAGCCGTCCCGCCCGAAGAACTTGATCCCGTTGTCCTGGTAAGGGTTGTGGGACGCCGAGATCACGACGCCTGCGTCCGCTCGCATGGAATGGGTGAGGAACGCGATGCCGGGCGTGGGCAAAGGGCCGACGAGCAGGACATCGCCGCCCATGGCGCAGATCCCCGCCGAGAGCGCGGTTTCGAACATGTATCCCGAGAGGCGGGTGTCCTTCCCGATGACGACCTTGTGCCGCCCCTTGTTGTTCCGGAAGATGTGCGCAACGGCCTGCCCGAGCGCCAGCGCGTTCTCGACGGTCATCGGGTCGGTGTTGGCCACGCCCCGAACCCCGTCCGTTCCGAAGAGCTTTCGCCTCAAGCGGTTCCTCCTATTTCCGGAAATGGATCGTCACGCGCACGCCCGGATTCCCGACGATTTTAGCATGCCCCTCCCGTAATTCCACCAGCACGTTTTCCGCGAATATTTCCGAACCCGTGTCCGGAACCGAAACGGGAGCCGGCAAGGATTTCATCCGGGAGAAGTCGTTCGGAAGCGCCTCGACTTCGAGGGAGGACGGAACGATCTCGATCCTGGCAATCCTGCGACGTACGTCCGCCGCCACATCGAGCCGCGCAGTAATCGGAAGCCGCCGCCGCTCGAGCCGCTCCAGGGAAACTTCGATCGCGTTGGGATAGATGCGCTGCACCTTGGTCCCCGGCGGGACCTTGATCGAGCGTTCGTCCACGTGCACCACCTGCTTCCCGGTCCTCGCGCCGGACAGGTCGACCGCCGCGATGATATCGGCCATCTGGAGCGTCCCCAACAGGGACGGCGGGCCGGCAAGCCGCACCTCCACCTGCCGTTCCACCTTGTTCGTGATCGTCAGCCCTTGAGGCACGTTGCGGATCTCAAGGGGAACGACGAAGCCAACCTGCACCTTGCTCTCCCCCGCGACGAACCACCACAGGGCGACCGCCAGCCCCAGGGCAAGGGCTTTGAGCCCCAGGTTCTTCCGGAGCGAACCCTGCAGGAAGTGGACGATGTCAGTTCCCCGAACCACTCTCGCCTCCGCCCGTCGCAAAAAGTTTCATGAGGATATCTTTCAGATCCATCGCACTGTCGGCGCTTTCCGTTTGCCGGTCGTGGAAGACCGTGACATTCCCCGTCTCCTCGGAGATCACGATCGAGACGGCATCCGTCTCCTTGCAGACGCCCCATCCCGCGCGGTGCCTCGTCCCCATCGTCTTCACCACGGAGGATTCGGCGGGAATCGGAAGGATCACCCCCGCCGCCGCGACGCGGTCCCCCCGGATGACCACCGCCCCGTCGTGCACGGGCGACCGGGTCGAGAGGATCGATGCCAGGAGCTCATGCGAGAAGATTGCGTCCAGCTTCTTCCCGTGCTCGACGTACTCCTGGAGGCCCATCTCCCTCTCGAGCAGGAGGATCGCCCCGATCCGGTCGGCCGCCAGCCGGAAGGTGCACTGCACCAGCTCGTCCAGTAAATTCAGCGGTGGGGACGCGGGCGCCCTCCCGAAGATGCGCGCCTGTCCCATCTTGGCCAGGCCTCGCCGGATCTCGCTCTGGAAGATCACCACGAGGATAATGATGAGCCCGCCGAGGAAGTTCCCGACCAGCCACTGAAAGGTGACCATCCCGAGCTTCTTGGAAAGGACAAACATCGCCAGCATGAGAAGGAGGCCGTACAGCATCTGCACGGCCCTCGTCCCGCGGATGAACAGAAGGATCCAGTAGATGATGAAGGCGACGACCAGGATGTCCAGAACATCCGCGAAGCGCAGCGTGGGGAGGAAGCTTAACATTCGTCTCCCTCCCGGATCGCGGTCACCACCCGGACAACCTCCTTCATTTCCTTTACATCGTGCACGCGGAGGATGTCGACGCCGCGGGATGCGGCAAACGCGACGGATGCGGCCGTCCCGAAGATCCTCCCGGAAGCCTCCCTCCCGGTAATCCTGCCGATAAACGCCTTTCGCGAGGGGCCGAAAACGACCGGCCTGCCCAGGTTGCGCAGGTCGGGGAGGTGACGGTGCAGCGCGAGGTTGTCCTCGAACCTCTTCCCGAACCCTACGCCCGGGTCGATCAGGATCCGCTCTTTCGGAATGCCGGCCTTCACTGCGACATCGATCCTCTTCTGGATCTCCTCCAGCATCTCGTCAAACAGCGATTCATAGGACGGCGCCAATTGCATCGTCGCCGGCGTCCCCCTCCGGTGCATCAAAACGACAGCGCAGCCGGATTCACCGATAACACCCGCCATCTCCGGGTCGTCGGCAAGAGCGCTCGTATCGTTGACGATGCGGGCTCCGGCGGAAATCGCCTCCCGCGCAACAGCCGCCTTCGTCGTGTCCACGGACAGGAGCGCCCCCGTTTCCCGGGCCAATTCCCGGATCACGGGAACCACGCGGGCGATTTCTTCATCGGCCGGCACGGGCACGGAGCCGGGGCGGGTCGACTCCCCTCCGATGTCAATGATGTCGGCGCCTTCGGCGACCATCTCCAGTCCCCCCCGGACTGCCGCTTCCGCGGAATAGTATTTCCCCGCGTCGGAAAAGGAATCCGGAGTCACATTCAAGATCCCGATGATTCCGGGCGAGCCGCCCAGCCGGAGTTCCCGCTCCCTGCAAGGCACAACAAAATCTCTCTCCAGGGTTCTGCGAATCGCCTCCCGAACCGGGCCCAACGCGCCTCGGGACCCGCCGTCCTCCTCCGTCCATTGTTCGAGCTGATCCACGGATGAAATTGAAAAGAAGAGAAGCCGCTTCCCCCACGCCAGGGGAATCTTCCTGCGGGCGAGAAGAGGGAAGAGGGCATGCGCCATCTCCCCGTCGGGGATGCAGAGAAGATAGGGGCGAAGGTCGCGAACCAGGCGAGTCCGGTCCGCCTGGATCACCCCGTGGAAATCCAGACGCCGGCAGGCTTCCTCCGGGTCGCTCGCGTGCAACACCCGGATCATCGGAGGGTCCGTCCGGTTTTCAGGCCGGCGTGCCGGCTTGCGGCGTCGGCAACCCCTCCGCGGAAGTCGACGCCATTTCCTCTACGATCCTCTTGATCTCGACGCCGTCGATGACTTCCTTTTCCAGGAGGGTCTTGGCCACCTGGTGCAGCACGTGCAGGTTCGACTTCAGGATCGACACCGCCCGACCGTAACAGGAGGTGACGATATCCTTGATTTCCTGGTCGATGTCCCTCGCCGTTGCCTCGCTGTAATCCTGGTGGCGGGTCATGTCCCTCCCCAGGAAGATCAGTTCCTGCTTTTGCCCGAAGGTTACGGGCCCGAGCTTATCGCTCATTCCCCACTCGCAGACCATCTTTCGCGCGAGCAGCGTCGAGCGCTCGAGATCGTTCCCGGCCCCGGTGGTGAGCTCTCCTCGCACGAGCTCCTCGGCGACCCGGCCGCCCATCAGGATGGTGATGTTGTTCTTCAGATATTCCTTCGAATACGTGTGCCGCTCGTCGATCGGCAGCTGCTGCGTGACCCCCAGCGCCATTCCGCGCGGGATGATGCTCACCTTGTGGATCGGGTCGGCGCCCGGGATGAGCGTCGCCACGATTGCGTGCCCCGCCTCGTGGTAGGCCGTGGACTTCTTCTCCTCCTCGCTGATGATCATCGACCGCCGCTCGCGGCCCATCATCACCTTGTCCTTTGCCATTTCGAAACAATCCATGGTGACCTTGGACATCCCTATGCTTGCGGCATGCAGCGCCGCCTCGTTGCAAAGGTTGGCCAGATCGGCGCCGGTAAACCCCGGCGTCCCTTTGGCCAAAACCTCGAGATGGACGTCCTCGGCCAGGGGGATTTGCCGGGTGTGGACCTGGAGAATCTGCTCCCTGCCTTTCACGTCGGGCTTGGGGACGACGACCTGGCGGTCGAAGCGCCCCGGCCGAAGCAAGGCGGGGTCCAGGACATCCGGCCGGTTCGTCGCGGCGATCAGGATCAGCCCTTCGTTCGACTCGAATCCGTCCATCTCCACCAGGAGCTGGTTCAGCGTCTGCTCGCGCTCGTCGTGCCCGCCGCCGAGGCCCGCCCCCCTGTGCCTGCCGACCGCGTCGATCTCGTCGATGAAGATGATGCAGGGCGCCGTCTTCTTCCCCTGGATGAAGAGGTCGCGCACCCGCGCCGCGCCGACGCCGACGAACATCTCCACGAAGTCGGATCCGCTGATGGAGAAGAAGGGAACCCCCGCCTCTCCCGCAATCGCCCTGGCCAGCAAGGTCTTCCCGGTCCCCGGAGACCCCACGAGCAGCACCCCCTTGGGGATGCGCCCGCCCAGCTTCGTGAACTTCTTGGGGTCCTTCAGAAACGCGATGATCTCCTGGAGCTCCTCCTTGGCCTCATCGATCCCGGCGACGTCCGAGAAGGTGCACTTGTGGGTTGTCTCGGTCAGAAGCTTCGCACGGCTCTTGCCGAACGACATCGCCTTCCCGCCGCCCGCCTGCATCTGCCGCATGAAGAAGATCCACACGCCGATCAGCAGCAGCATCGGCAGCCAGGAAACCAGGAGCGTCATGTACCAGGGGTTTTCATCCAACGGCTTGGCGGTGATTTTGACGTTCTTCGCCCGGAGCGACTTGACCAGGTCCGGGTCTTCCGGGGCATACGTGTGGAACGCCTTCTTCTCCTTGCCCGCGTTATCCAGGTACTTCCCGGTGATCTCCTGCCCCTTGATGGTGACTTCCTTGACCTTGCCCGCCTCGACGGCGGCGGTGAATTCCGAGAAGGAGATCTCCTCGTGCTCCACCCGCTGCGCCTTGAACGTGTTGAAGAGGAACACCATCGCCAGGGCGATGAGCATCCACAGGGCCAGATTGCGATAAAACTGGTTCAAGGGTTCGTTTCTCCTGTCGGT
>MGQW01000057.1 GCA_001798885.1 Deltaproteobacteria bacterium RBG_16_64_85 | reverse complement strand
TGGCGCATGACCCGTCGGACCTCCTTTCCCAAAATATCGGCATCCTCCATCCCACCGTTGGACAACACACGCTTCGCGTGCCCCCAGACCCCCTCGTCGGGATTGAGTTCCGGGGCGTAAGCGGGCAGCGGAACGACGTGCAGGCGACGGGGATATCTCCGCCGCACCGTTTTGACATCTTTGCCACGATGGATCACGGCGTTATCCCAGAGGACGAAGACGTGTCCGCGCAAGTGCCGCAGCAGGTGCCGGAGGAACGCGGCCACGTCGGCACACCGGATGTTCGTCTCCTGGAGGCGGAAGTAAAGTCCTACCCGTTTCTTTTGGGGGCTGACGGTAACTGCCGAGATCGCCGAAACCTTCTCCCGGCGAAAGGGGTGCCGGCACACCGGGGTTACTCCCCGTGGTGCCCACGTCTTGCGCACCGTGGGGATCAGAAGGAAGCCGGATTCGTCGACGAAGGCGAGATGGGCACCCAACCGAGCGGCGTTTTTTTTACCCGGGGCCACTCCTCCGAGACCCACCTTCGTATGGCCTCCTCGTCCCGTTCGGCGGCCCGCCGCGCAGGCTTCTGGTGGGTCCATCCCAGCCTGGCCATCAGCCGACCGATGTGGTCGGGATGGTACCGCACCCTCCATTCCCGGGCAATCACCTCGGCGATCCGTTTCGTGGTCCAGATCTCCGTCCGGTATCCGTTGGCCACGGCGCCTCTGAGGAGCAGGGACCCAAGGCGCTTGAGGTTTCGCTCCGTAAGCCTCGGAGGGCGGCCGGGGGAAAACCGGACGGCGAAGGATTCTTCCCCCCGTTTCTCGTACTCGTCGCGCCAGCGCATCACGGAACTGGCGTGGCATCCGACGCGGCGGGCCACCTCGTGGAGGGAAAACCCTTCGTCCAGCAGGGACAGGGACCTTCGGCGTCGATCGGCGATCAGATCGGGAGAGCCTTTGGGGCGCATAATGGACATCCTCCTCGGATATCCATTATTGCATTATTTACGCAGGAGTCAATAATCGGACGATATTTTCTCTACAAGAGAAACAATCAGCTTGGGGTTGACGCCAATGTGGACGTTGATCTCCTGAACCTTCTCCACGGCAAGCGGTTCATTGACAAAACGGAGGCGATGCAGCCCCACGGACAGTTTCATGTTGTGGATTGGCGTAACACCGATGTATCTGTCTCCATCAAAAACCTTCGCCCAGGGGATTGCCTGAATCACCTCTATCGTACCCATCTGCCGTTCCATTTCGAGCCTGAAGGTTTTAAATTGGGCGATAACATCGGCCTGTATGCTTTTTCCGGCATAACCTTCCCGGTGAAATTCGATTTTTCTTCCCGCCCAAGGAGCAATGTCGATGCTGACCGGTGTTCTTCCCAGAGGTGTCCCATCCTCAAGGGCGACGGAAACCCCGCCAGGATCCGTCTCGATGAGAACGGTCTTAGAGAGCGTATGGAGTAAGCCAGCACGCGGCTCTACATGCGGTGTGACCGATGACACCTTTTCCGACGGAGAAAGAAATTCCCTTGGCTCTCCACTGCGATTGACGGCCGCAGGGGGCGGGTGTGGATCTCGAGAAACAGCGGCGGGTGAAGGTAGAGGCGCTGGTGGAGATGTGGAAGGAGCGGTCATCTTCCAGGCTGCCCATCCCCCGAAAGATAAAGCGGCCAATGCAGTGAGGACGCTGATTTTCACGAGGTCCCCTCGCCTTCCCACGTATCCTTCCCTGGTCTCCCGGAGGATATCCGACCCTCTGCCGGGAAAACGCCCAGCGACAACCGTATCCTCCTCTCCAGAGCTATCTGGGAACAGAGCATCCCAGAAGGACTCCAAGTCCGTCCGCCCTGCGGAAGAAGGAACCGCGGCACATACCGCCCGGGAAAATTCGTCGGCATCCGCGTAACGGTCTTCCCTGGCGGTCGAAAGTCCCTTCCGTACGGTGGCGGCGAGCGCAGGGGGCAGGGTCTTCAGATCCAGTGCCTGCGAATCGTACCGCTGCAGTTGGTGAAGTGTTTTTTCCGGTGAACCTTCATCCAACAGCCTCCGTAGCAGGAAAAGCTCCGCGGAGATGACCACGGCGGCAAAGAGATCCGAACTCGAGCTTGCTTCCTCCCCGCGCGCCTGTTCGGGGGACATATAAGCGAACTTCCCTTCCCATCCCGATTTTCCCCCATCCTTGATAAGAGCGCCGCGGGCGATCCCAAAATCGGTGATTTTCACCACCCCGCCCCGGGACAGAAGGATATTAGAAGGGCTAATATCCCCATGGACGATCCCTCGTGAATGGAGGTGGCTGACCCCGGCGAGAATTCCCTCCACCCAATAACGCCAAACCGGCATAGGTACCGACATGGAGTGCAAGCGCGCCTGAGAGATAGCCTGGGACAGATTCCAGCCATCGATAAATTCCATGGCCAGGTAATGGGATCTTCCCTCCTTCCCGAAATCAAACACCTGGATCAGGTTGGGGTGGACAAGGGATGCGGCAATCCGTGCTTCCCGGATGAAGAGGTCCCTGAAATGCCGATCTTCTGACAGGCGGGAGTGAATTACCTTGACGGCGACTTTCTTCTCAAATCCCTCATCCCCCGTGAGCCGGCAAAGGTAGATTTCCGCCATTCCTCCCGAAGCGATCTTGCGGATTACCGAATACTTGCCGATTCGTTCGGGCAACAACGATCCCTACCGCCGGCCGCCTTCGGCGGCGATCCCCAGCTGCTTCATCTTCCGGTGGATGCTGGTCCGGTCCAGGCCCAGCCTCTCCGCGGTGCGGCTCACGTTGAAGTCGTTCTCGCGGAGCTTGCGCTCCAGGTACGCCTTCTCGAAGGCCAGTGTCGCCTCCCGGAAATTCTCCTCGTCGAACGCCTGCGCGAGAGGCGCCTCCGGGGAGGGGAGGTCGGCCGCCAACACCCGCCGCACGGTGTCCTCCTCGATCCGTTGCTCCATCGAGAGGATCACGAGACGCTCCACCACGTTGCGCAGTTCGCGGATGTTGCCCGGCCAGGAGTGCGCCAGCATCCGCTGCATCGCTTCCCCCGAGAACTTCTTCGTTTCCTTTCCCTGTTCCCTGCAGATCTCCTCGATGAAGTGGCTCGCGATCGGAGGGATGTCTTCCTTGCGGTCCCGCAGCGCCGGAACGAAGATGGGGAAGACGTTCAGACGGAAGTAGAGATCCTCGCGGAACCGGCCTGCGGGGACTTCTTTCGGGAGGTTCCGGTTCGTGGCCGCCAGGATCCGGACGTCGGTGCGGATCTTCTCGCCTCCCCCGACGCGTTCGAACGCCCTCTCTTCCAGGACCCGCAGGATCTTGGCCTGCGTCCGGGGGCTCATGTCCCCCACCTCGTCCAGGAACAGCGTCCCGCCGTCCGCCATCTCGAACCGGCCGCGCCGTTTGCCGACGGCCCCCGTGAAGGCGCCCCGCTCGTGCCCGAACAGCTCCGACTCGATCAGTTCCTCGGGAATGGCTGCGCAGTTCACGGCGATGAACGGTTTGCCCGCCCGGCGGCTGTGGCGGTGGATCTCCCGCGCGACGATCTCCTTCCCGGAGCCGTTCTCCCCGCTGATGAGCACCGAGGCGTTGGTGGGCCCCGCCGCCGCGATTTCCCCGCGGAGCTTCCGCATCGCCGCCGACTCCCCCACCAGGCGGTACTTGCGCTCCACCCGTTCCTTGAGCTCCACGTTCTCCGACCGCATGATCTCCCGCTCGATGGCGCGTGAGAGCGTGATCAGGAGCTTGTCCAGGGAGATGGGTTTTTCGATGAAATCGAACGCGCCGTTTTTCACCGCCTTGACCGCCATGTCGATCGTCCCGTGCCCCGAGATCATGATGACCGGCAGGAGCGGATACATCTCACGGATCCTCCGGAGGGCTTCCAGCCCGTCCATCTCGGGCAGCCAGACATCCAGCAGGACGGCGTCGACGAGGGAGCGGGACAGCACGTCCACCGCCTTCTCCGCAGTCTCCGCCAGCAGTACCTTGTATCCCTCGTCGGTGAGCACCCCGTTGAGGGTTTTCCGGATGTTGATCTCGTCATCGACAACAAGGACGGAATACGCCATCTCTGCGCCTACCTCTATCCCCTGGACCGAACGGGGAACTCGATTTCGAAGACCGCCCCGTGGGGGACGTTGTCGCGGACCCGGACGGTTCCTCCGTGGTCGCTGGCGATCGCGCTCACGATCGCCAGTCCCAGGCCCGTCCCGCCTTCCTTGCGGGAGAAATACGGCTCGAACAGGTGATCGCGGTCCGCCATGGGAATCCCCGGCCCGTCGTCGGCAACGGAGATCCGGACCAGTCCCAGCTCCTTTTGCCGGACCCACCCGACCTTGACGGTCCCCTTCCCGTCAAGGGCCGCTGCGGCGTTCTCCAGCAGGTTGGTCACGGCGCGGCGGATCTGGAACGGATCGAACCAGGCGGCGCCGTCTTCCCCCTCCAGCTCCCAGACGATTCCCGGGTGGGCGGTCCGGTACGTCTCGACGACCGTTCGCAGCTCCTCCGTCAGGTCCCCTTCCTTGTAGACCGGTGCGGGCATCCTCGCGAACCGGGTGAACTCCTCGACGAGGTGCTTGAGGGTGCCCACCTCCGAGAGGATCGTCTGCGTGCACTCCGCGAAAGCCGGGTCCCCCTCGTGGACGGCGGCGTATTTCTTCGACATCCGCTCGGTGGAAAGCTGGATCGGGGTGAGCGGATTCCGGATCTCGTGGGCGATCCGGCGCGCCACCTCGCGCCACGCCAACACCTTCTGGAGGCGCATCGCCTGGGAAAGGTCGTCGAAGGCCACCACCAGCCCCATGTACCCACCCGAGTCGTCGTGGAGTGCGGTGACGCTCACGCGCAGGGAGATCTTCTTTCCGCCGACGGCAAGGTCGACCTGCCGCTCCACCTGCTTGCCCGCCGCTTCCCCGACCTCCCGGGAGAGGGCGCGAATCGCCTCGAAGTGCTCCTCGCGGATCACCTCCTTGTACGGCTTGCCGAGGACTTTCTCGGTCTTGATCCCCAGCATCCGCTCGGCCACCTTGTTGATCATCGCGATCCGGCTGTGCCGGTCGATGACGATGACACCCGTGGAAATGTTGGTCAGGATCGCCTCGATGAACTGGGTCCGCCGCCGAAGCTCATCGTAGGTAGTGGAAAGCGAACGATTGGTCTCCTCGAGATCGCGCTTCATCTCCTTGAGATCGGCGGTCATCCGGTTGAAAGAGGACACCAGGTGGCCGAATTCGTCGCTGGAGCTGTAATCGAGGCGGACGTCGAGGTCTCCCCCGGCGACCTTCTCCGTCCCTTCGGCCAGCAGCTGGACCGGGACGGTGATCTGCCGGGCCAGGTAGATCCCCATCCAGGAGGCGCCAAAGACGATGAGCAGGGTGATGAGGATCAGAACGGCAATGTAGCTGGCCCGGATGGGATCGTCGAGCAGCCGCACCTGGTGGTACTCGTCGTAGGCTTTCGCGATTTCGCGGATCATCCTGGATTCCCCGGGGGGAAGAGTCCTTACGGCGACGACCAGGCGCCCGTCCGGAATTCTCCGGACAGCGGAAGCGTATATGTCGCCGACCAGCGTCGTGGAGCTTCCCCGCTGCTCGACAAACTTCATCCCCTTCAGGCGCGACAGAATTTCAGCGGCGATTGCGGAGGGAACCTCCCCGCTTGCGGTGACAACCCCTGCGGGGTCCGCGAGGAAAAAAGAGGTTTCCGGAGAGTGCCCATGGCGGACGTCCCCAAGCGCCTCGCGGGTCTCCTCAACGGAAGCTGCCGGTGGAATTCGGCGGGCTGCACCCTCGACCAGCCCCGAGAGCAGGCGGGCTTCCCCCTCCAGCTTTCCGCGCGCCAGGTCCAAGGCGCCGGTCAGCGCTACGCCGACTCTCCCGCCGATCCAGGACTTGATGCTGGTGGTCGTGATGTTTGCGGCGGCCACGAGCCGATCCAGGACTTGATGCTGGTGGTCGTGATGTTTGCGGCGGCCACGA
>MGQW01000056.1 GCA_001798885.1 Deltaproteobacteria bacterium RBG_16_64_85 | reverse complement strand
CGCGGATCAGAACCCCACCGATCGACGGGTCCACCGCGTTCGAAAGGAGACCCTTCTTCAACAAATCCTGGCCAACGATCGCGCTGAAAGGGAAAAATCGCATCCGTTTCCTCTGTTTCTTGGATGAGCGCGGGCGGGAAAAAGTGGCTCGCGCCCCCCAAGGAATCACCCGGCCCGTCGATGGATCATAGTATAAAGCGGGGGACAGCGGAATTCGGGAGAAGACCGATGTCAGGGGAGCGTGGGAACTTCCCCCGGAGGAAGTGCATCGAGGAACTCGGCAATGTGCTCCTCGATGTCGGGGGGAGCCGCGGTGATCGCCTTGCCGCCTTCGATGCCCCTCAGGAACGCCCCGCACGTTTCGCAGCGATCGTGGTGGGCACGGAAAAGGACGTCCATGGTGGGGGAAAGCTGGTTGGCGAGGTAGGCCCGGAGGATGTCGGCCACCTGTTCGCGGCGCTCCCTGGCCGCCCGCTCCAGGTACTTTTCGATCTCCCGGTGGTGCTCCCGGGCCTTCTGCAGGACAAAGGTCTTCAGCCGACTGCGGACCTCCTCGGGGATCTCTTCCAGCAGGATCTGCCGGCACAAGACGCGCGTCTTGTCGTAGGTCTTGAGAAAGTTCAGACAGGGTTCGCACAGATCGATATGGACGGAGAACTCCTGCCGCAAGTGCTCCTCCATCGTCCCGTCGATGTAATCGTTCAGCAGGTAGACCAGTTCCTTGCAGTTCATCCTAGACCGTCTTTCCTTCCCGCAGATACCTCGTCAGCCGCTCCCGGAGGTAGAGCCTTGCCCTGTGGAGGCGGGACTTCACCGCCGGAACGGTCAGCCCGAGGATCTGCGCCGTCTCCTCGTTGGACAACCCCTCGACGTCGCTCAGCACGAAAACGACCCGGTATTTCTCCGAGAGGTCCCCCGTAAACCGCTGGATCACCTGCCCCAGTTCCTTGTCCAGCGCCTTTCGCTCGACTTCCTTGCTCCAGTCGTCGATCAGGCTGGCGTGCATCCCGTCCTCGGTGAACACCGGCATGAACTCTTCGATGGAGACCGTCTCGCCCCTTCGCTTCCCGCGGAGCCTCATCAGGCACGTGTTCACGCAGATCCGGTAGATCCACGAGTAGAGCGCCGAGTTCCCCTTGAAGGTGTGCGCCTTCTGCACCACCGTCAGGAACACGTCCTGGGTGGCCTCCTCGGCATCGCTTTCGTTCTTGAGGATCGACATCGCCAGGCTATAGATCTTGGCGTGAAAACGGTCGAACAGGTTCTCGACCGACTCCGGCGTGCCTTTTCGAAGCTCCTCCAGAAGAACACTATCGTCGAGCAACCGCTCCGCGGGCATTCTCCGCTCCGTTTAAGATTCGCCTGCCGGAACAGGGTTTCACTCCGTTTTCCCGAAAAGTTAGGATTACCATGTTTCTCCCGGCCGGCGCAAGCCTGTGGGGGAACACTTCCGTTCCTTCGGCTTTGTCCTTGGCGGAGAGTGGGGATTCCCTTAGAATTGAGAGCAGGGCGACGCGAAGCCGCGCGTGGGGAGACAACAACAAGGTGAAAACGCGCCGCTTTTTTCTGGTTGCACTGCTTGCCGCGGGAACCGCGACCTTCCTCTTCGCGGCTCTCCGGAGGCGCCGGGAAAGCCCCGGTCCCGTCCCCTACGCCAGGCCGGAAGGAGGCGAGAGGGAAGGAGAGTTCGAACTTTTCATCGGGTCCTGAAAACCCCAACGACCCGTCCCTCTTTGGATCTCCTTCTTCGCGGCGTCCGTCCTATTCCACCGTGACGCTCTTGGCGAGGTTCCTCGGCTGGTCGACGTCCGTGCCCTTCAGCAACGCCATGTGGTACGCCAGCAGCTGCAGCGGGACGACCTCGAGGATCGGCCGGGCGTAGCCGTAGCACGGGGGCAGGAACAGGATGTCCTCCGCCGTTTCGGCGAGCGTCCCGTCCCCCTCGGTGCCCACCGCGATCACCCGCCCTCCGCGGCTGCGCGCCTCTTCCAGGTTGGAGAAGGTCTTCTCGTAGGCCTCGCCCCGTGCGCAGAGCACGAGCACCGGCATCCGCTCGTCGATCAGGGCGATCGGGCCGTGCTTCATCTCGCCCGCCGGATACCCCTCCGCGTGGATGTAGGAGATTTCTTTCAGCTTGAGCGCCCCTTCCAGCGCGATCGGGTAGGAGATCCCTCGGCCCAGGTAGAGGAAGTCGGTCGCGTCTTTGTACTTCCGGGCTATGCCCGCGATCGCGGCCTCCTTTTTCAGAACCTCCTCGATCTTCCGGGGGAGCTCGCTCACCTCCAGGAGGTGCGCTGCGATTTCCGCTTCCGATAGCGTCCTGCGCGCGGACGCAAGATGCAGCGCCAGGAGGTAGAGCGCCACGAGCTGCGTCGTGAAGGCCTTGGTGGACGCCACGCCGATCTCGGGCCCGGCGTGCGTGTAGATCACGCCGTCCGACTCCCGGGCGATCGTGGAGGAAACGACGTTGCAGATGGAGATCGCGATCGCTCCCTTCCCTCTCGCCTCGCGAAGGCCCGCCAGCGTGTCCGCCGTCTCGCCCGACTGGGAGATGGGGACGCAGAGGGTCTCTTCCTCCACCACCGGGTCGCGGTACCGGTACTCCGAGCCCAGGTCCACTTCCACGGGCAGCCGCGCCAGCCCCTCGATCATGAACTTGCCGACCAGACCGGCGTGCCAGGAGGTCCCGCAGGCCACGATGAGCACTTTTTTCAAGCGGCGTAGCCGCTCGTCCGGCAGCGGGAGGGTCTCGAAGAAGACCTCCCCCGACTCCGGCAGGATCCGGCCGGCGAGCGTATCCAGGATGGCCCGGGGCTGTTCGTGGATCTCCTTCAACATGAAGTGCCGGTAGCCCCCTTTTTCCGCCATCACGGGGGACCAGTCGATGTGCTGCGGGGCGCGGTGCTTGAGGTTCCCCGCGAAATCGATCAGCCGGACCCCTGCCGGCCCGGCGACGACGATCTCCCCGTCCTCCAGGAAGAGGGCTTTCCGGGTGTTGGAGAGCAGCGGAGGGAGGTCCGATGCGAAGAAGGTCTCCCCCTCGCCGATGCCGATCACCATGGGGCAGTTCAACCGCACGCCGACGAGCGTCCCCGGCTCCTTCTCGGAGACCGCAAGGAAGGCGTAGGACCCCCGCAGCTCGGACACGGTCCTGCGCGCCGCCTCCTCAAGCGAGAGGCCGGCCGAGGTGTACTCGTCCAGAAGGTGGGCGATCACTTCCGTGTCGGTCTCGGAGCAGAACGTCCTCCCTTTCTCGTTCAGGCCTTTTTTCAGCGTCCGGTGGTTCTCGATGATCCCGTTGTGAACGATGGCGACGGCGCCGGCCCGGTGCGGGTGGGCGTTCGCGTCGGAGGGGCGTCCGTGGGTGGCCCAGCGCGTGTGCCCCACGCCGCAGGTTCCCGCGACCGGCTCCCGGGCGACGAGATCCACGAGCCGCGCAAGCTTTCCCTCGCTCTTCCGGATGGCGATCCCGCCGCTGTCGAGCACGGCGATCCCCGCCGAATCGTATCCGCGATACTCCAGCTTCCCCAGGCCGTCCAGCAGGATGCCGACGCACTGCTTCGGGCCGGTGTACCCGACGATGCCGCACATTACCTCGGCTTTCCCTTCCTCGATGTTCGGGGGATTTTCAGACCCGCCTTCACAAGGAGCTCGGGTTTCTTCCGGATGACCCAGTCCTCGAGCACTTTCTGTTCGACCCGGGAGAGAGCCAGCGCATACGGCGGTACGTTTTTCGTGATCGTCGCGCCGGCACCGATCAGCGCCCCCTTGCCGATCGTGACGGGGGCGACGAACTGCGTATCGCTCCCGACGAACACGCCGTCACCGATGACGGTCGTGTGCTTGGCGATGCCGTCGAAGTTGCAGGTGATCGTCCCCGCGCCGATGTTCACCTTCCTCCCCACCAGCGTATCGCCGATGTAGGACAGGTGGTTGGCCTTCGATCCCTTCCCCAGCCGGCTCTTCTTCACCTCGACGAAGTTGCCGATGTGGGCTTCCTCCCCGATGTCGGCCTCCGGTCGCAGGCGCGCGAACGGGCCCACGCTGGCGCCTTTGCGGACGCGCGCGCCGGAGAGAACCGAGTACGGCAGCAGGTGCGCGCCGTCCTCCACCCGGCTGTTCTCCACCACGCACCCCGCCTGGATCCTCGCGCCTCGCCCGATCCGTGTCGTCCCCAGGAGCGCAACGCCCGGCTCGATGAGAGTGTCGGCCCCCACGGAAACGTCGGTCTCCACGTAGGTCCGCAAGGGATCGACGATGGTCACTCCGGAATCGAGCAAGGCCCTGATTTTCGCGCGAAGGAGGATCGCCGTGGCATCCGCCAGCTCCCCCCGGGAGTTGATCCCCCGCACCTCGTCGGGGTACCCGGCTACGACCGGAACCACGATCCTTCCCTCTTCGAGCGCCTGCAAGACGAGGTCGGTAAGGTAGAGCTCCCGCTGCGCGTTGACGTCGGACAGTCGCGGGAGGTTCCGCGCCAGAAACGCACGGTCGAAAGCGTACGTCCCGGAGTTCACCTCCAGGATCCGCCGAAGGGAGGCGTCGGCATCCCGTTCCTCCACGATGCGGGCGACGGTGCCGTCGGGGCGGCGCACCACACGTCCGTATCCCGCGGGATCGGAGAGAATCCCGGTCAGAACGGAGGCGGCGGCCTTCGTCTTCCGCCTCGCCGCGACCAGGTCCCGGAGGGTCTTCGGGCGGAGGAGCGGCGCGTCGCCGCACAGGACGACCACCTCCCGGGCCCGGCGGGAGACGACCGAAAGTCCGGCCCGGGCGGCGTCGCCGGTCCCGAGCTGGCGCTCCTGCACCGCCACCTTTCCGCCATACTGCGTGACCGTCCCCATCACCTGGTCCCGGCCATTGCCGAGGACGAAGACGATCTCTGGGATCCCGGCCGCCGAGGCGGATCGAGCAACATGCCACAGCATCGGCTTCCCGAGCACGGGGTGGGCCACCTTGGGAAGGGCGGATTTCATCCGCTTTCCCTGGCCCGCCGCGAGGATGATCGCGGAAACGCCTTTCATCGACCTGCCTCTTTCGGAGTGCTAGAATGCTTTGTCCGGCTAATTAGAAAGTTTACCCGTTTTTCGCGGGGAATGGGAATGGCGATTGTCGGCGACTTGAAGGAAACGCTGGACCAGATCGAGGCGGAGATCGCCAACGTCAAGCGCCAGTACGACCTCTTTTTCCAGGGAATCCGGCGATCGGAGCCTTCCGACAAGCGCAAGGAGGTCGAGGAGACCATTCGAAGGATGGGACAGCGCAAGATCGTCAATACCAACGACCAGTTCCGTTTCAACAACCTCCAGACCCGATTTTACTCCTTCTCCAATTTATGGATGCGCATGGTCCGGGACCTCGAGGAAGGGCGGCTGATCCGGGATCCCTCCGGCGCCCTGGTGCACGGGAGGTCTCCCGCCTCGGATCCGGTGGAGCCCGCCCACCTCGATCAGGTCATCGGAGAGCTGATGGAGGCCCGCAGGTCGTGCGGGCTGCCCGCAGGGGAGGAGGACCTCTCCGCAACCCGGGAGGCGCTGCTCGCCCGCGCCCGGGAGATCGCCGGGAAGTCCGGGGCCAACAAGGTGGAATTCCGGATCAGCGTCGAAGAGGGGAAGCCAAAGATTAAAGCCCTGGTCCGCTAAGCCTACTCGGCGGCGGCCATCCGGACCAGCGCCCGCTGCAGCGCCGAGGTGGCCTTCGCCGTTGCTTCCTCGTCGAGCGACACTTCCTTGAGCGCGGTCTCGGCCCGGGCGTGCGCGCGGCGGGCCCGCTCGACGTCGATCTCATCGGCCTTCTCGGCGACGTCGGCCAATACGACCATCCGCTCGGGGGTCACCTCGGCAAAGCCCCCGCCCACCGCCACCTTCTTTATCTCGCTCCCCTTGCGATAGCGCAGGACCCCGATGGAGAGGATCGCCAGGAAGAAGGTGTGCTCGGGGAGGACCCCGAACTCCCCCTCGTAGCCGGGGGCGATCACTTCGTCCACGTCTGCCGACACGAGCAGCCGCTCGGGCGTGACCACTTCGAGCTTGATCGTCGATGCCATTTGTCCCTTGCGCTTTCGCCCCCCGATCAGACGGCGAGGAGCGCCTTCCCCTTCTCGATCGCTTCCTCGATCGTGCCGACCATGTAGAAGGCCTGCTCGGGAAGCTCGTCGTGCTTGCCGTCCACGATTTCCTTGAACGACCGGATCGTTTCCTGGAGCCGGACGTATTTCCCGGGGATCCCGGTGAACTGCTCGGCGACGAAGAACGGCTGCGAGAGGAACCGCTGGATCTTGCGCGCCCGGGCGACCAGCAGCTTGTCGTCTTCCGAGAGCTCG
>MGQW01000055.1 GCA_001798885.1 Deltaproteobacteria bacterium RBG_16_64_85 | reverse complement strand
GACTCGAACCTGCAACCTAGTGGTTAACAGCCACCCGCTCTGCCGGTTGAGCTACCAGGGAACGAAAAGACGGCAGACGAAAACTATAATCCCGCCCCCCTCGCAGCGTCAAGAGGGTTAGGGGGCGCCTCGCCAACCTTCCACTCGCGGTCCTTGGGTCCGGTCGGAAGCCCCAGTTCGAGCCAGGCGTCGAAGCCGCCGTGGAGGACGCTCACCCGGTCGATCCCCCGCTTGATCAGGATCCGCGCCAGACTGGCGCTGGTGGCTTCCCCCGGTCAGGTACAGTAGAAGACGAGGTCCCGGTCCGCCGGCAGGTGATGGGCAAACCGGTGGAAGGTCGCCGGCCGCAAACGATACGACCCCTCGATCATCCGTTCGGACCGCTCGTAATCGTCGTCCCGCCGAAGGTCCAGCACGAGAGGCGGTTCCGGCTCCGACTGCCTCCGGTACAGCTCATCCGCCCCGATCCGGGGGGCTCTGTAATGCCGGATCAGGTAGTACCGGTACGCGATCCTCCACACCATGTAGGCGGCCAGGCCGCCCACCAGGATCCATCCCATCCCTTCGTGGAGCGCCTTGCCATGCTCGGCGATCTCCTTCCCGAAGATCCGTCCGAGCCCCGCCCCGATCGAGGCCCAGAGCAGCGATCCGATCAGGTCGGCGGCGAGAAAACGGTGCGGCGGGACGGAGGCCACCCCCGCCAGCGGGGGCATGATCGTGTTCACACCAGGGAGGAATTTCGCAAACAGGATCGTGGCGGTCTTCCGGCGGTGGAACTGGTCCACGGCACTCTCCACGCAAACATCCGGGTTGAACGACATCCGGCAAAGGGTCACGAGGATCCCCCGCCCCCGCCATTTTCCTACGACGTACCAGATCATGTCCGCTCCCAGCGCCCCCGCCACCGCCCCTGCCACGACCAGAGGGAACGACACAATCCCCGATACCGAGAAGGCTCCCCCGAGCATAAGGAACGGAAAAGCGGGGAACGGAAGGCCGATATTCTCCAGGAAGCTGACGAGGAAGATCGCCGCACCGCCGTACCGGGCAATCATCGCCGGAAACCAGTCCAACGGGCGGCTCCTTTCCTAAAAAAACCTATTAAAGTAGATGAGCGGCGCCTCCGCCGGGATGCGCCCCGGAAAGAGTCCTATCGGGGGAGGCCTTGCGACTTGCGGTACGTGATCCAGCCCGATGCGGCAAGGAGAAGGATCCCCAGAACGAAGGGTGGAAGGGAAAACCCGGAAGGGATTCCTCTCCCGTACCCGATCTTAACCCACTCGAAGATGTAGGTCCCGATGACCGCCAGGGAGCCGGCCGCGCCGGTCGCCCACCCCCATAAGCCGGGAGCGAAGGGGGCCTCCTCGGGAGCCCGGAGGAAAAAAACGGAGGAGCCGATCATCCCGGCGCAAAGGAGAAGCACCGACCAGACGGGGCCCACCCAGGGAAGCGGGATCAGGAACAGGATGTCCCAATCGGTCACGCCGGCGGGCCAGCCGATCGCTGCGTAAAGCCACAGGTAGTAGAAGATGTCCCAGACGGCGAACGCAAGGAGGAACGCGCCGAGCCGCCTCGCCCCTCCGCGGACGGCAAGGGAAGCCGCGCACAGCAGCATGACCAAGGTGGCTCCCTCCCGGGCGACCTCCACCGCCAGCAGCGCAGGCGGCAGGTCCCTCATCGGGAAGAGTGGGCCGCCGCCGATCAGCGCGCGGAGGTAAATGACGACCGCCGCCTCGACGAAAGCCATCGCGGCGGCGAAGACGACCAGGAAGGCGATTTTCTCTCTCATCTCCCCATCCTCGCCCTCCCGCATGCTCGCAGCAGACCTGTTGAAAAATTATCACACGGGGGGTGTCCCTTTATTCCATTTTCCCAAGGGCTTCGTTCAGCGCCTTGAGCAGCCCCTCGATATCGACGCCGTCCCGTTTCGCCGTCGTCTCGATCGGCGCCCCGCCGCCGCAGCAGGAGTCCACCTTGTAATCGTTGAACACCTTGATCGTCTGCGGGTGCTTCTTGATGACGTCGTTGATGACCATGTTGCGGGTGATGGTTTCCATTACCGATTCCTCCCTGGATGCGTTAGCGCCCGGCTTTACGGCCTGGGCGCGATGACGGCCAGCAGGACGGTTTTTTCCACCGCCTTGAGGCCGTGTGGTTCGTTCGGTTCCGTGACGACGAAAGCCCCGGCCTGGGCCGCCTGCTCGCCATTTCCGGTGATAAAAGCGCCTTTCCCCTGCACCATGTGGAGCACGACGCGGGAAGGCGCCGTGTGGGGCGGGATCTCCTGCCCCGGCAGGAGTCCGAAGACGACGACGCGCATCGCGTCGGAGTCGTACAGAAGCTTGGACACGGGCCTGTCGGGCGAAAAGTCCGCCTCTTTCCGAGCGTCAAACATGGGATACCCCCTTCCTTTCTTATCCGGGCGCCGTCACCGGATCGTGAGCCAGAGGTTGACGACTCCGAGAACGATGCCGAAAAACTGTGCAACGCTTCCAGCCCAAAGCAGGATCGCGGCAGCCGGCACGATGAAGCCGATGGCCATCCCCGCCGTGGCGGACGCCGCGATCCAGAAGTGTGCCGAGGCCCACGCCTCGCTGCGCAGCGGCTTTCCCGCGAAGCGCGGGAGGATGTGATACGCGATCCCGAAGATGATCATGATGACGAAGCCGGCGAGGTTGAGGTGCGTGTGCGCCAGCCTCCACTGCGCCCCGGACGCCTTGTACAGGAGATCCCGGGTGGCCGGCACGACCAGCAGGGTTCCCAGCAGCGTTCCCAGGATGAAATAGGCCATCCCGACCTTGAGAAAGCGGATTGTCGTCGGACTCATAGACTCTCCTCCCCGCCCGCGGCGATCACCACCAGCGCCACAGGGATATGATCAGCAGGACGCAAAAAACCAGGCCCAGGTTTAGGTAAGCCATGAAGTAGAAACCCCTCACGTGAAAGGGCTTCTTGCTTGCCTCCCCCGTTTCCAGGAGACGGCCGACGAAAGGCAGCGATGCGATCTTGTCTTCTCCGTGGGGCGCCAGCTTCAGTGCGTCGGACAGATCGAACCCTGCCTGGTGCTTGCCGACGTGACTCCCCTTCTTCCACAACCCGCTGCCTGTGGCGTCGTAGATCCTGCCCTGGAAGGCGAAATAGGCGGGCCTCCCTTCCCTCCCGTCGAACAGGGAGATCTCGTCCGCGGTCATGTCCTTTTTCCGCTGGTCGACGGTCTGCTGCCTCCTCTTCAGGCGGGGGCCGATGACGAAGGTCACGAGGACGGCCGTTGTCACCATGACAAGGTAGAGGGCGATCTTGGCCGTGAGGAGAACTCCGAACCTCGTATGGAAGAGAGCCTCCAGGGAGGAAATCCGGAAGGCCGTGAGGATGACCCCCGTGACAGCCATGAGAACGATCGAGATCCAGCCGACCAGCAGCTCTCCCCGGGGGAGTCCCTTCGCGGCGTACGCCGGCTTCAGGAGTAAGTGCACATAAAGGATCGTCCCGAACCACAGGACCCCCGTGACGAGGTGGACCAGGCCGGCGAAGAACCTGACCATCCGCAAACCGCCCCCCCTTTGCGCGGATCCGCCGGCAGAGCGCATCTCCTTCCGGAACGCCACCCCCTCCGCGGTCAGATCTCCCCCGCCCGCCGGGTTCAAGTGGCAGGCGATGCACGGTTTTCCGGTTCGCACGGCGTATTCCTCCGTGCCGGATCCCCGGACCGGAAACAGCAGGGCCGGGAGGAGGACGGCCAGCGCCGCAAGGAGAGCTTTCCCTCTCCGCACCGGCCTCCTGCGGGTCACCTCGTGCGGTCGAGGAGCGAAGAGCCGAAGAGGAGCCAAAAGTAATCCTGCCGATTCCGGATGTAGAGCTTTCCGCCGCCGGCCATGTTCTCGCCGGCCAGCTGCCCCTGCCGGATGGCGCTGCGCCAGCCGAAGTTGATCCGGACCTCGCCGGTCTTCTCGTCAACCAGCTCCGCACAGTCTCCCGCCGCATAAATGTACGGTGCACTGGTCCGCAGTCGGTCGTCCACGACAACCCCGGTTCCAACCTTCACCCCGCTTCCTTTCAGGAAAGCCACCGCAGGGAGCCGCTCTGTGGCCGCCACGATCATCGAGCAGCGGATCTCCTGCCCGCTCAGGTCCCGGATCTCGAATGCGCCATCGTCGATCTCGCGGATGGAGGCGATATCGTCCCCCTCCTGGATACGGACCCCCCGGCTGCGGACCTGGTCGAGGACGCTCGCCTCGAACTCTCCCGAGATCGGGTAGCCGAACCGGGGGAGAGCCGGCTTGATCCACACCACCTTCCTTCCCAGTCGCGCCAGAGCCCGGCACGTCTCGATCCCCACATACCCCGGCCCGTACACGACGATGGGGCCGGGCCCTGCCGCACGCTCCCGGATCCTCTTCGTATCGCTCAAGGAATCGAACGGAATGACCGCCTCCGGGTGCCGGTCGAGCGGGGTCGGCAGCACCGGTTTCCCTCCCGTGGCAACGAGCAGGAAGTCGTACGCCTCCTCGGTCCCGTCATCGAAGAACACCTTTCTCCCGTCCGCGTCCACCTTTCGGGCGCGCTTTCCCTTGCGGACCTCGATTCCGTTCAAGGCAAGATCCTCCGCCTGCGGGTCGGACAGGGCGGCGAGCGTGATGTCTCCGGCGATGAAGTCGGGCAGGAGGGGCCTCAGATACGGGACGTCGGGATCCTCCGTTGCGATGACGATTTCCGCGTCCTTCTCCGCCTTGCGGATAGCTTTGGCGGCGGCGATTCCGGCCGGGCCGCTTCCCAGGATCAGGTAGCGCATGGGATACCTCCGGGGATCGAGTTCGAATTCCGTGGCCGCCCCCATCGAACGGAGAAGCGGCCGTCTACCGGATCGACCGCGGGGGGGCGCGCCCCCCCGCACCGTTAACGTTTATTGTTTATGCTCCGCCGCCGCCCCCGGTTTCAGGCGAGCATCATGCGTTCCCTCTTCCCCTCCGTGCGTGACAGGCGTGCTCGCATCGAGATAGAGGCGCTCCACGAAGTGCAGGTACGGCACGTAGGCCTGCACGTAGGCGCGCCCCGCCTCCACGCTCTCTCCCGCGTGCGCTTTTTTCTCCTTCGCTTCCGTGTAGTATTTGTGGATTCCCTCATGGATCTTCTCGTTGATCAGCTTGAGCAATGGCCTCGGGTCACCCGTTTCCAGCGCCTTGTCGGCGGCGGGGATCGCCGGACCCATGTCAAGCCCTGAGGGTTTTAACCCGGTGTAGGGTGCCCCCTCTCCCTCCCGATGGACCCGGACAAGAGTCTCGAAGAAGTACCTGTCGGCCAGTTCCTTCTCTTTCTCCCCCTTCCCCCGGACCGCCATCGCCAGGTCGAACGCCTTCCGGATCTCCGCCTCCTTGTCCGCCGCCACCCACGGCAGGATGATCTTCACGTCCCCCTTGGCCAGGGCCTGCCGGGCGAGGTTTATGACGGGGCCGTCCAGCGTATCGCAATGCGCCAGGCCGTTCCCCGCGGTGGATAACGTCAGGAGGATGACCGCCACGGCAACGCTTCTGATTCCAGCCCACCCTTTCATTTTCCCCTCCCTCTTGCGCTTCCGAGAGCCGTTGTTTTCGGTTTCCATGTCGCCAGTTTCACACAGGGCCAGGTTTTTTTACATTGATACACATCAATATCATCATCTGGCCATCGAAAGAATCGAGCCGCCGGTTTTTTTCACGCGAGGGTCTTGCGGAACCGGCGCGTGGTGAAAAAGAGCGTCACCAGCCCCATGGCAAGGAGCGCAGCCACCTGGGGCCAGAGCGTATCCGCACCCGCGCCTTTCAGGAAGACTCCCCGCAGGATGACCAGAAAATACCGCAAGGGGTTGGCGTAGGTGAGCACCTGCACGGCCGTCGGCATGTTCGCGATGGGGAACATGAAGCCGGACAGAAGCACGCAAGGGAAGTAAAAGAAGAAGACGCTCATCATCGCCTGCTGCTGCGTACGGCTGACCGTGGAAATGAAGAGCCCGATCCCCAGCGTGGTCATCAGGTAGAAGGTCGTCGCCACGAGCAGCAGGAGCAGGCTTCCCCGGATCGGCACGTCGAACCAGAACACCCCGATCGCGGCGATGAGCAGCACGTCGGCATATCCGACCAAGGCGAAGGGGAGCGTCTTGCCGAGGGTAAATTCCAGGGGGGTGATCGGCGACACGAGGATCTGCTCGATGGTGCCGATCTCCTTCTCCCGCACCACCGCCATGCTGGTCAGCATCAGCGTGATAAGCATCACGATGAGCGCGATCACTCCCGGAACGTAGAAGTTGCGGCTTTCCAGGTTCTCGTTGAACCAGGCGCGGGAGACGAGAGCGACTCCGCCCGGTGGGGGAAGGGCCCCACGGAGGCGGGCCATGCGGGCCAGGAGGATCCGATCGGAGAATTTTCCGGCGATCCGCCCCGCGTAGTCGAGCGCGATCCGGGCGGTGTTGGAATCCGTCCCGTCGGCGATCACCTGGAGACTGGCCGTCCGGCCCGCCCGCAGGTCCCCCTCGAAACCATGGTCGATCCGCAGGATCGCCCCGACCGTTCCCCGGTCGAGCAGCTCCTGGGCCGCCGCGGTGTCCCGCGTTTCCGCCACGAACCGGAAGGTGCCGGAGGCGGAAAAGCCCGACAGCAGCTCCCGCGAGGAAACGCTCCGATCGAAGTCCATCACCGCCGTGGGGACGTTGCGCACGTCCGTGGAGACGGCGTAGCCGAAGACCAGGACCTGGACCATCGGCATCAGGAAGACCATCCGGCGCATCTTCGGGTCCCGAAAGAGCTGGAGGAATTCCTTGACGAGCATGCGGCGCAGGCGCTCTGGCATCCGAAGCGTTCCTCCCTCACCCGAGTTTCTTGCGGAGCTTCCGGTTCGCAAGAAGTACGATCGTCACCCCGAACACCGTCAGCGCCACCGCCTCCCCCCAGAGCACGGAAAACCCGACCCCTTTGAGATAAACCCCTTTGAGGATGGATACCAGGTAGCGGGAGGGGATGGCATAGGTCACCACCTGGATCGCTTTCGGCATGTTCCCGATCGCATAGACGAACCCCGACAGCAGGAAGGACGGAAGAAAGGTGAGGATCATCGCCATCTGGGTCGCCAGCAGCTGCGATTTCGTGACGATGCTGATCACCATCCCCAGGGAGAGCGACCCGGCAAGGAAAACGGCCGCCATCCCGAACAGGATCGCCGGATTCCCCCTCAATGGCACACGGAACAGGAACTCCCCCATCCCTACCGCGATGGCGACGTCGAGCATCCCAAGGGCAAAATACGGGAGAAGCTTGCCCAGGATGAGCTCGCGGGGGGTGACGGGAGTGGAGATGAGCTGCTCCATCGTCCCCTGCTCCCACTCCCGGGCCACGGTCAGCGACGTGAGCAGGGCCGCGATCACCATCATGATGACGGCGATCAGGCCCGGAATGATGTAGTTCTTCGACTCCAGGTCGGCGTTGAACCAGACCCGTGGGCGCATTTCGAGCGGGTCGCGCAGAAGTCCTTGTGCGGCAACCCCCGCCGCCCGCACCGCGATGTCCCGGGAGGTACCGCGGACTGCGGCCTCGGCGTATCCCAAGGCGATCGTGGCGGTGTTCGAGTCCGACCCGTCGAGGAGAAACTGAACGGGAGATTCGCGCCCCGCCGCCAGGCGGGCGGTGAACTCCCGGGGGACGACCAGCGCCGCCAGCACGCTCCCCTCCTCGATCGCGCCCTCGATGTCCCGGTATCCGCCAGCGCGCAGGCGGACGTCGAAGTACCGGGATCCCTCGAACCGGCTGACCAGCTCCCGGCTTTCCGGCGAGCCGCTCTGGTCCCAGACCGCGATCGGAACGCGGTCGACGTCCAGCGTCAGGGCGGTTCCGAAGAGAAGCAGCATCAGCATCGGGATGGCGATCGCCATGCCGAGGCTGCGCGGGTCCCGGCGGATGTGGAGAAACTCCTTGCGCGCCACGGCTCGCACCCGCCGGAGGTTCACCGCCGCACCTCTTCAAAGGGCTTCTCTCGCCGGTCCTTCTCCTCCACCACGGAGACGAAGACGTCCTCCAGCGACGGGGCGATCCGCTCGGCCCGCATGACGGGAACTCCCTTGGCCCCGAGCGCCTCCCGGAGCAGCGGGACCGCCTCCACCGCCCGCGCCACGACCGCGTGGATCCCGGTGCCGAACAGGGCGGCACTCCGCAGGCCCGGAAGACCTTCCAGGAACGCGATGGCGTCCTGGGGCCGCTCGCAGCGGATCTCCACCACCTCTTCCTTCATCAGCCGGGTCTTGAGTTCCTCCGGGGTCCCCAGCGCCGCCAGCTCGCCCCGGTAAATGAGCCCCAGCCGGTCGCAGTTCTCCGCCTCGTCCATGTAGTGCGTCGTCACGAAGACCGTGACTCCTTTCCCGGACAGGTCGTAGATCAGGTCCCAAAAGCTGCGGCGGCTTATCGGGTCCACCCCCGAGGTGGGCTCGTCGAGAAACAGGATGGGGGGCTCGTGGAGGATGGCGCACCCCAGCGCAAGGCGCTGCTTCCAGCCGCCGGCAAGGAACGCCGTCTTCGTCCCCCGGTGATCCGACAGCCCCGCCATTTCGATGACCCACTCCTTGCGGTCGCGCTTCTTCTCCGCCGGAATCCGGTAGATCCCCCCGTAGAAATCGATGTTCTCCTCGACCGTGAGGTCCTCGTAGAGGGAGAAGCGCTGGGACATGTAGCCGATGTGCTGCTTGATCTTTTCCGGTTCCGTCCGCAGGTCGTAACCGGCCACCGTCCCCTCGCCCGACGTGGGGGAAAGGAGCCCGCACAGCATCCGGATGGTGGTTGATTTCCCCGCCCCGTTGGGTCCCAGGAAGCCGAAGACCTCCCCTTTGCGGATGTCGAAGGTAACCCGGTTGACCGCGATGAAATCCCCGAAGCGCTTTTCGAGGCTCCGCACCGTGACCGACAGCTCCCGGTCCGCCGGGATCACGGGCTCGCGTCCTGCCCGGACGAGAGCACCGAGACAAAGACGTCCTCGAGCGCGGGCTCGACCGGTTGTACCGGGGAAAAGGGGATGCCGGCGCTCGCAAGCGCCCTCTCGATCTCGCGCACGGCGAATCCGGAATTCCGCGCCCCCACGTGGATGCGATCCCCGAACAGCCCCACGGACGCGCCGGCGATCTCCTTTCGGAGAATCGCCACCGCCCGCCGCGGCTCCGCGCACCGCACTTCCAGGATCGCCCCCGGGAAGAGGGCCTTCACTTCTTCCGGCGCCCCCACGGCCAGAAGCTTCCCCCGATGGAGGAGGGCCAGCCGCTGAAACCGTTCCGCCTCGTCCAGGTACGCTGTGGAGACGAAGATCGTGACCTTCTCCCTCAGGAGGCGGTACAGAATTCGCCAGAACTCCCGGCGGGAGACGGGATCGACGCCGTTGGTCGGCTCGTCGAGGAAAAGGACGCGGGGAGTGTGGACGAGCGCGCAGGCAAGCCCGAGCTTCTGCTTCATCCCTCCGGAGAGGTTCCCCGCCAGCCGGCTCCGGAAGGGGCCAAGGTTGCTGAAGGAGAGCAGATCCTCGAACCTGCCCTCCCGCCCGCGCCGGGGAACCCCGTACAGGTCGGCGTACAAGAGGAGGTTCTCCAGAACGGAGAGGTCGGGGTACAGCCCGAACCGCTGGCTCATGTACCCGATCTCCTTGTGGATCTCTCCGGCCTCCGTGCGGACCGACCGGCCCGTCACCCACGCCTCTCCCCCCGAGGGATCGAGGATGGCGGTGAGCAGGCGCATTACGGTGGTCTTGCCGGCCCCGTCCGGGCCGACCAGCCCGAACAGCTCTCCCTCCGCAACCGACAGCGAGAGGGAGTCCACCGCGACCGTGTCACCGAAACGGCGGCTCAGGTCCTTCGTGCGGATGGCTTCCAAAACAATCGCCTCTTACCGGAACCTGACGACCCCGTCCGCCGGCATTCCCGGCTTGAGTTCCATCGATGGGTTGGCGATGGCTACCTTGATGCGGTAGACCAGCTTGACACGCTCCTTGCGGGTCTGGACGCTTTTCGGCGTAAACTCCGCCTGCGGGGCGATGAACGAGATGCGGCCGGCGTATGTCTTTCCGAGGAAGGTGTCGGTGGTCACGTCGACCGGCTGTCCCACCTTGACCCGGCCCAGCTCCGTCTCCTCGATGTAGGCGCGCAGCCAGACATCCGCAAGATCCCCTACCGTCACGACGGGGGTCCCGGCGGCGACGTAATCCCCCGGCTCCGCGTTTTTGGAAAGGACCACACCCGCAAGGGGGGAAGCGACCGTTGCGTAGGAAAGACGGGTACGGGCAAGCTCCAAGGCCTCCTTCGCCTGCCGAACCCGGGCGCGGGCCTGGTCGATCTGCTCCCGCCTCGCCCCTTCCTCTACGAGCAGGAGGCTTTCCCTCGCTTCTTTCCTCCTCTCCTCGGCGATCTCAAAGGCAGCCTGTGCCCTCTCGAGTTCCTGGCGGGAGATCACGTCCCTGGCATGAAGGGCCTTTGCGCGAATGAACTCCCGGGAGAGCCGATCCGCTTCGGCCTGCGCCGCCGCCAACGCCGCCCTGGCCCTGGCGATCTCCTGGGGGCGCGACCCGGCAGACAACTCCTTCAGGGCCGCCGCCACCGCCTGGTGCTCGGCTTCCCGGAGGCCCACCTCGTTTTCCAGGTCGGCGCTGTCCAGCCGGGCAATGAACTGCCCCGCGGAGACGGACATCCCTTCGTCCACCGCCCGCTGCATCACCCGGCCCGGGATCTTGAAGCTCACGTCCACGTCGGTCACCTCGATGTTCCCGGAGACCTGCAGGACTCCGTCTTCCTTCCCCACGCGGAGGAAGAACCATGCCGCGGCGACCGCCGCGACCGCGAGGCCGACCGCCAGGATCACCAACGCTTTTTTCCGGTTCATCTTTCCCTCCGGATGGAAACCCTGGTTCACAGGGCGCCGCCTCAAGCGGGCAATTCGAAATCCCCCCGGGCGATCCTTGCCGCCATGTCGCCGTGGTCGGCCTGGGTGGGCGGAGGGGACACGACGTGGAGGATCACCATGTCGGTCTTCGCCTTCACCCCCCGCTTCGTCTTGCGGGGGACAACGACCAGATCGCCCTCCTTGACGCGCCGGCGCTCCTCCCCCGCCACGACCTCGCCCTCGCCGGAAAGGATGTAAATGACGACGTGGACGTCGGGGGTGTGGACGGGGATGAACTGGCCGGCCCGGAAAGCCGCCTGGACGACCTTCATCTCCGGGCATTCGTACAGCGGCCTGGCGGCGAAGCGGCTGGGATCGAACTCGACGTTTTCCTTCGGACGGGCAAACACGGGAGCGCTCATGATGGGTCCTCCTTCGGAGTCCGTTTTCAGAGCCACTTCTTCCTGCGGAAGTATTGCAGCATCACCGCCGCAATCACGGCCATGATCAGCAGGACGGTCGGGTAGCCGTACCGCCAGCCCAGTTCCGGCATGTTGTAGGGGGAGACCTGCGGGTTGAAGTTCATCCCGTACACCCCGACGAGGAAGGTCAGGGGGATGAAGATCGTCGCAATCACGGTGAGCACCTTCATGATCTCGTTCATCCGGTTCGACATCGAGGACATATATTCCTCGACCAGTCCGGCGGCCATTTCGCGGAACGTCTCCACCATGTCCATCAGCTGGACCAAGTGGTCGTAGCAGTCCCGGAGGTACGGCCGCGTCGCGGCCAGGATCAGGGGGGACTCCTCCCGGAGCAGCTCGTTCATCGCGTCGCGGGCGGGCCACACGGCGCGGCGGACATCGAGCAGCCGCTGCTTCGCCTGGCGGATCTCGTGGAATGCCTCGGGGGAGGGGGAGGCGATCACCCTCTCCTCGAGCTCCTCGACCTCGTCGCCGAGCTTCTCCAACGTCGGGAAAAAGGCGTCGATCACGGCGTCGCAGAGGACGTACGCCAGGAAATCGGCGCCCAAGGCCCGGATCTGTCCCTTCGCCTGGCGCAGGCGCTCACGGACGGGGTCGAAAGCATCGCCCGGACGCTCCTGAAAGGACACCACCACCCGGTCTCCGAGGAAGAGGCTCACCTGCTCCGGGGGCTCCGGATAGCGGACCTCCCGCAGGATAATCAGGAGGTGCCCCTCGTACCGCTCGACCTTGGGGCGCTGGGGGACGTTCAGGACGTCTTCCAGGGCAAGAGGGTGGAAGCCGAACCGCTCTCCAACCGCACGGACGACGCCCGGATCGGACAGCCCGCAGATGTTCAGCCACAAGACCCCGCCTGCGGGGACGGAAAGCGAGGCGATCTCCTCCGGACGCAGGGTGCGCTCCTCGAGGCCGGCGGCATCGTACCGGGAGAGGGCGACCCTGACGGGCTCCCGGTCGGCCTCGACGTGGACCGCAAGCGTCCCCGGAGGAGTTCCTGGAGAGTGCCACCGTTTTCTCCGCTTCCGCGCCATCGGTCGCCTCCTTGTGCTTTTTCTTTCCTTCTCTTATATCAGACGGCAAAAATCCGGGAAACAGGTCCAACCCGCAGGTCCAACCCGTAATGTCCAACCCGTAATTGCGGCCGTTATCGGGAGCATGAAATAATATAACCATTCGACAGGAAGGGGTCTTCCGGATGAAGGCTCGTCCGCACGACGTGCTCGGCGCATCTCTTTGCCTGTTCGCCCTCCTGGGGCTGCTCGTCTACAGCTGCGCCGTGAACCCGGTGACGGGGAGATCCGAATTCGCCCTCGTCTCCTTCTCCGAAGAGGAGGAGGTGGCGCTCGGGGCGAAGGCCTACACCCCAGCGGTCCAGCAGCAGGGCGGGTTCTACCGAGACCGCGCGCTGGAGGAGTACATCCAGTCGATCGGGATGCGGATCGCCCGCGTGTCCCACCGTCCGAATCTCGCCTACCGGTACCGGGTCCTGAACTCCTCGGTCCCCAACGCATTTGCCCTTCCCGGCGGTTTCATCGTGATCAACCGCGGCCTGCTCGTGCACCTCAAAAGCGAGGCCGAAGTGGCGGCGGTTATGGGACACGAAACGGGGCATGTTACGGCCAAGCACTCCCTGGCCGGCTACCAGCGGTCGGTTGCGGCCAACCTGCTGCTCACGGGGGTCTCGGTCGCCGCGGGGGGGAGGGCCGGCGTGATGCAGCTCTCGGCCGTCACCACTTCCCTGATCGAGAACGGCTTTTCGAGGGACCAGGAGCGCGAGGCGGACTGGATCGGGATCGATTACATGGTCAAGGCGGGGTACAACCCCGAAGGAGCGATCAAGCTCCAGGAATACTTCTATGAACAGCTCGAGGGAAAGAAAAACCCCGACTTCGTCCAGGGGCTCTTCCGGACGCACCCGTTTTCCAAGGAACGGCTGGAAAACGCCCGCGCCCTGATCGCGCAACGGTACCCCGACACGGTGCGCAATCCGAACTATACGTTCAACGAGACGATCTTCACAGAGAAAACCGCCCGCCTGCGGGAGGTCCAGAAGGCGTACGACATCGCCGACAAAGGGGACAGGCTGTTCCAGGAGAAGCGATACGAGGAGGCGCTGGCTCAATACCGGCAGGCGATCCTTCAGGAGCCCGGGCAGGCGCCTTTCCACTCTTCCGCAGGGCGAGTGCACTTGATCCGAAAGGACTACTCCGCGGCGGAGGGTTCCCTGGGCAAGGCCAAACAGTTGGACGACGAATTCTTCGAGCCGCACTTCCTCATGGGCGTTCTGCGCTACCAGGAAAGGAACTACCGGGGAGCGATCCCGGAGCTGTCGCGCAGCATGGACCTTCTTCCGACCAAGCAGGCGGCGGCCTACCTGTCGAAATCGTACGAGGCGATCGGCGACCGGCAGAACGCGAAGAAATACGCCGAAATGGCGCAATAAACCTCCATTGCCGGGAATTCCATGTCCCGCGGGAAGCGCATCGTTTATAATAAAAAGATTGCTCGACAGAGGCAGACGCACAACGATTTTCCGCGGAGAAAGGACCCTGCGTGGCCAAGGAAGAATTCATCCCGAAATGGATCGCCTGGGAGGTCACCGGGCGCTGCAACCTGAACTGCATCCACTGCCGGGCCTCCTCCTCGATGGTCTCCCACGACACCGACTTCACGACGGAAGAGGCGAAACAGCTGATCGACGACATCACCTCCTTCTGCAGCCCCGTGCTCGTCCTCTCCGGCGGGGAGCCGCTGTTGCGAAAGGACCTCTTCGAGATCGCGAAGTACGGGACCGGGAAGGGTCTGCGGATGTGCATCGCGACCAACGGGACGCTCGTCACCGACGAGGTCTGCGCGCAGATGAAGGAGAGCGGGATCAAGATCGTGTCGCTGTCGTTGGACGGGTCGACCGCCGCGATCCACGACGACTTCCGGAAGCAGCCGGGCGCGTTCGAGGGGACGCTGCGGGCGGCGGAGACGTTCCGTCGCAACGGGATCCAGTTCATTGTCAACTCCTCGTTCGCCAAGCGGAACCAGCGCGACATTCCCAACGTCTACCGGCTGGCGAAGGAAATCGGCGCACACGCCTGGTATATGTTCATGATCGTGCCCACGGGCCGCGGCAAGGAGATCCTGGACGAGTTGATCAGCAAGGAGGACTACGAGGAGATCCTCGAGTGGCACTACCGGATGGAGAAGCAGGAGGCCGACATGCTGGTCCGGCCCACCTGCGCCCCGCATTACTACAGGGTCGTTCTGCAGAAGGCCAAGGAGGAGGGGCACAAGTTCCAGCGACGGTCGCTCACCTTTTCGACGGGCGGGGGCAAGGGGTGCATCTGCGCGCAGACGATCGCCTTCATCGACTCGAAAGGGAACGTCCAGCCCTGCTCCTACTTCCCCGTGGTCGCGGGGAACGTCAAGAAGCAGTCGTTCAAGGAGATCTGGTACCATTCCGAGTTGTTCGAGTCGCTACGCGCCTTCGAAAAGTATAAAGGTCGGTGCGGGGAGTGCGAGTACCTGAATGTCTGCGGCGGCTGCCGCGCCCGGGCGGACGCGGTACTTGAAGACTACCTCGAGGAGGAGCCGTTCTGCTCCTATGTCCCGCTGAAGACCCGAAAGCGGCTCGCGCAGGCGGTCGAGACGGGAAAGCGGACAGCGGAGAACCAGTAAGTCCGCAAAAAATCCCGGAACCGGAGCGTTCGAAAAACTTTCTAACGGGGACGTTCTTAAACTTTTTAATGCTCCCGATCGTATCAATTAAAAAGTTTAAGAACGTCCCCGAGATAAAGTTGTTTTGGGACGTCCCGGGATTAAAAAGTTTAAGAACGTCCCCGCTTTAAAGTTTTTACTACGGCCGGAGAGGTGAAAATGGGCGGTTACCGGTTCCTGAAGGCCTGCCGGCGGGAGCCGGTGGATGTCACCCCCGTCTGGATCATGCGCCAGGCCGGAAGGTACCTCCCGGAGTACCAGCAAATCCGCGGAAAGCACTCCTTCCTCACGATGTGCAAGACGCCGGAGCTGGTCGCGAGAGTGACGATCCAGCCGGTGGAGCGTCTGGGCGTGGACGCTGCAATCCTCTTCTCCGACATCCTCATTCCGGTGGAGGCGATGGGCATTCCGCTGGAGTTCCACGATGGGAAGGGACCGATCCTGGGGAAGGAGATCCGCGGGCAGGCCGACGTCGACGCGCTCGCCGTTCCCGACCCGGCCGACAGGGTCCCTTTTGTCCTGGAGGCGATCCGGATCCTGCGAAAGACCTTCGAAGGTAAGGTCCCGTTGATCGGCTTCTCCGGGGCTCCCTTCACTCTGTGCTCCTACATCGTGGAAGGGGGGACCTCGCGCAACTTCATCAAGCTGAAGACTCTCATGTACCAGGCTCCCGAGGTCTACCGGTCGCTGATGATCAAGATCACCCGGACCGTGATCGCCTATCTCAACGCCCAGATCGAGGCGGGGGCGCAGGCGGTTCAGATCTTCGACACCTGGGCGGGGGTGCTGACGCCCGGCGACTACGAGGAGTACGCCCTTCCGTACACCCGCCAGGTGATCGAGGGCCTGAAGCGCGAAAAGGTTCCCGTCATCCACTTCGTCAACGACTGCGCCACCCTCCTGCCGGCCATTCGGACCCTCGGCGTGGACGTCGTCGCCGTCGACTGGAGGATCCCCCTGGACGTGGCCGCGGCCGTCGTAGGGCAAGGCGTTGCGCTCCAGGGAAACATGGACCCGACGATGCTCTTCCACCCGCCGGAGAAGATCGACGAGTGCGTGCGCGACGTGCTGCAGCGCGGGGAGTCCGCCGCCTCCCACATCTTCAACCTGGGCCACGGCATCCTGCCGCCGACCGACCCCGAGCACGCAGTCGCAATGGTCGAGGCGGTTCACCGGTTCGGCCGGAAGGGATAATCCTTCCGCGAAGGGGGAGCTGGCATGCCCGCAACCACCCCGCTCACGGGCGTCGTTCTCCTGAACATGGGAGGGCCGGACAGCCTTTCGGCCGTCCGACCGTTCCTGGCGAGGCTTTTCTCCGACCGGGACCTCATCCGCCTCCCCGCTGCCTTCCTCACGCAGCCGGTCTTCGCTTGGCTCGTTTCCGGTTTGCGCGCCCGCAAGGTGAAAACGTATTACGAGGAGATCGGCGGCAGCTCCCCGATCGGACATCTGACCGAGCTCCAGCGGGCCGCGCTGGAGGCGGCGCTCCGGGGGACAGGGAGGAACTTCCGGGTCTACGTGGGGATGCGGTACTGGCACCCGCTGGCCAGGCACGCCGTCCTGGAAATGAAGGAGGACGGCGTTTCACGGGCGATCGCCCTCCCCCTCTACCCGCAGTACTTTGCGGCGACCACCGGGTCGAGCCTGAAAGACTTGAAAGGCTGGATGCACCGGGAGGGAACCGGCTTCCCCCTTCGGGAGGTCCGTTCCTTCCCCGACCACCCCGCCTACATCGCAGCCCTCTCGGAGAAGATCGCGGAGACGCTGCGCGGCGTCGCTCCTGCGGGGGCGCACCTGCTGTTCAGCGCCCACGGCGTCCCGAAATCGTTCATCGACGCGGGCGACCCATACCAGGAGGAAGTCGGGCGGACCGTGGCGGCCGTCCAGCGGGGGTTTCCGGGGATTCCCCATTCGATCTCCTACCAGAGCCGCGCAGGAAGGGCGCAGTGGCTTGCCCCCGACTCCGTGGCGGAGGTCGTGCGGCTGGGGCGGGGGGGACTCAAAACGCTGGTCGTCGTGCCGGTGAGCTTCGTTTCGGACCACGTGGAAACGCTGCACGAGCTGGACATCCGGCTCAAGGCCACCGCGGAACAGGCCGGTATCCTCACCTTTCTGCGGGTTCCGGCGCTCAACGACTCGCCCGCCTTCATCCGGGCGCTGAAGGAGATCGTGCTGGCGGAGGAGGTGGCTTGATGCCGCGCATCGTCATCGTCGGCGCGGGCATCTCGGGGCTCTGCACGGCCCATTACCTCGTGAAGACCCTCTCGACCGCCGGCAGGGAAGCCGAGATCGTTCTCTTCGAGGCCGAGAAGGTTCCTGGCGGCAAGATGCGCACCATCCGGGAGGACGGCTTCAACCTGGAGTGGGGGCCCAACGGGTTCCTCACCAACAAGCCCTACTCCCTGGAGCTGGTGAAGGAGCTGGGGATCGAGGACCGGCTGGCGCGCTCTTCGGACCTGGCCCGGAAACGGTTCATCTATTCGGACGGCAGGCTCCATCGCCTCCCCGAGACCCCGCAGGCGTTTCTTGCCTCCAACCTCCTCTCCCTTCGCGGCCGGCTCCGGATCCTCTGGGAGCCCTTCGCGCCGGGTCCTCCCCCCGGCGTGGACGAGTCGCTCGGCGACTTCGCCCGCCGGAGGCTGGGCGCCGAAGCGCTGGAGAAGCTGCTCGACCCGATGGTGACGGGAATCTTCGCGGGGGATCCCGACAAGATGTCGCTGCGCAGCTGCTTCCCCCTGATCCACGACCTGGAGCGGAAGCATGGCGGGCTCGTGAAGGGAATGATCTCCCTCCAGTGGGAGCGCCGTCGTGCCGGGGAGAAGCGCGAGATGTCCGCGGGGCCGGGCGGAGTGCTCATGTCGTTTGACGCCGGGGTGCAGGCGCTCACCGACGTCCTAGCGAAGCTGCTCTCGGAGGGCCTTCACACGGGGGTTTCCGTCGAGAGCGTGAGGCATCGCGACGGCAAGTTCCTCCTCTCGCTCGTCGAGAACGGGGGGCGGGGCGAGATCGACACGGACGTCTTGGTGCTGGCGACGCCGGCGTATTCCGCCGCCGCTGTCCTTGTCCGGCTCGACCCGCGGATTTCGGAAGCCCTCGCCGCCATCCCCTATTCCCCGATCTCCGTCGTTGCGCTGGGATACGACCAGGCGACGCTCGGTCACCCCCTGGACGGGTTCGGCTTCCTCATCCCTCGCCTCGAAAAACGGAAGATCCTGGGCGCCCTGTGGGATTCCAGCGTCTTCCCCAACCGCGCGCCAGCGGGAAAAGCCCTGATCCGTGCGATGGTCGGCGGAGTCCGCAATCCCGAACTTGCCGCATTGCCCGCCGAAAAACTCATCGATCTCACCCGAAAGGAGCTCACCGCGACGATGGGGATCGCGGTTGCCCCGGTGCTTGCACGGGCCTTCTTCCACGACAAGGGGATCCCCCAGTACCTGGTGGGGCACGGGAAGGTGCTGGAGCGCATCAAAACGCGGCTCGCCGCTTACCCCGGCCTCTATCTCAACAGCAACGCCTACCGCGGGATCGCCTTGAACGACTGCGTCCTGCAGTCCCGGCTCACCGCGGAGCGGATCGCGAAAGAACTCTATCCCTCCGTGTAGCGCAAGGATAAGGAGAGCGCATGGGTCACCTCCGCAATGGGCAGGGAGTCTACGGCAGGCTTCAGAAACGGCTCGACCGGAACCCGATCGGCGCTCCGCCCGCCGACGCGCTTTACGAAATCCTGAAACGTCTTTACACGGTGGAGGAGGCGGAGATCGGATGCCGGATGCCGATGGGATTTACCGGCCTGGAGGAGATCGCCCGCCGCACCGGAAAGTCGCCGAAACCCCTCCGCGCGGTCCTGGAGAACATGGCCGGCAAGGGCCTGGTGATGGATTTCGAGCGGAAGGGCAAGACGGTCTACATGCTTTCTCCCACCCTCCTGGGGTTCTTCGAGTTCGCCTTCATGAGGGTCCGGGACGACATCCCCCAGAAGGACCTGGCGCGCTGCATGGTCGAGTACGTCCACAACAATGAGGACTTCGCGCGCGCGGTCTTCGCCGGCAAGACGCAACCCGGCCGGACGCTCGTGCACGAAAGCAGCATCGATCCGGAGGATGCGACGCACGTCCTCGACTACGAGCGGGCGACGCAGGTCGTGAGGGACGCCGGGGCGTGGGCCGTTTCCCTGTGCTACTGCAGGCACGTCATGGAGCACGAGGGGAAGCGGTGCGGCAAGCCGATGGAGGTCTGCACGACGCTCAACGCCGCCGCCGATTTTCTCGCGCGACGGCGTCTCGCCCGGAAGATCTCCCGCGAGGAGGCGCTGGACATCTTCGCGGCGACGCGGGAGGCAGGGCTGGTGCACATCGGCGACAACGTCCGGAAGCGGCCGGCCTACGTCTGCCACTGCTGCGGCTGCTGCTGCGCGATGCTTTCGGCGATCCACCTGTTCAAGATCTTCGACGCGGTGGTCACCTCCCCGTTCCTGGCGGAGATCAACGGCGGGAAATGCATCGGGTGCGGACTTTGCTCGAAGAGATGCCCCATCGGCGCGATCGAGGTCCGCGGGAAGAAAAAGGAGGGGAAAGCCTTCGTGGACGAACGGGCGTGCCTGGGGTGCGGGGTCTGCAAACCGGCGTGCGCCAACGGCGCGCTGCGCATGGAACGGCGGAAGGAGCGCATCCTCGTCCCGGAAACCGCCTGGCGCAGGGGTGTTGAGATGGCCATCGAGCGGGGGAAGTTCCAGAACTTCCTGTTCGACGATTTCGACCGGCTCGATCACGCCGCCCTGCGGGTCATCACCCGGCTCGTGGTGGGCCTGCCGCCGGTGAAAAAGTCGCTGCTCGCCGGCCAGGTCCCGTCCCGCTTTTTCAGGGCCCTTGCCGATTTCTAGAGGGGAAGGGGCGTCTCCATGAAAAGCTATCGGAAGGAGCTGTGGTTCCAACTTCCTCAGCGGATGGGGTTCGTCAACATCACGCCTGACGTCGAGCGGTGCCTGCTGGAGAGCGGCGTTGCGGAAGGCCTGTGCCTGGTCAACGCGATGCACATCACCGCCTCCGTCTTCATCAACGACGACGAGAGCGGTCTGCACCGGGATTATGCGCGCTGGCTGGAGGAACTCGCACCCCACGAGCCCGTCTCCCGTTACCTTCACAACCGCACGGGAGAGGACAACGGCGACGCCCACCTGAAGCGCCAGGTGATGGGCCGCGAGGTCGTGGTGGCCGTGACCGGGGGGAAGCTCGACTTCGGCACCTGGGAGCGGATCTTCTACGGCGAGTTCGACGGCCGCCGCAGGAAGAGAGTCCTCGTCAAGATCATCGGCGAATGACGGGCCTGATTTCTCAACGCAGCCCCGTTTCGGTGTTTGGCGCCGCTTCCGGGAAGACCGGCGCGATCCTTCTGGAAACCCAGCGGGCGGACGTCCGGGACCGGTATTCCTACCTTCTGAAGGACCCCGACAGAATTCTGGTCACCCATCGCCTGGAAGACATCCCTTCCCTGCTGGAAGAGGCGGGCGCATGGCAGGCCAAGGGATTCCCGGTCGCGGGTTTTCTCGCCTACGAAGCGGGATACGCCCTGGAGAACACCTTTGCGCCGGGGGATCAGACCGCCTTTCCCTTCCCCCTGGGCTGGTTCGGCGTCTACCCGGGGTTCCTGCGGTTCGACCACCTGCGCGGCCGATGGGAGCAGGGCGGCCCTTCGGCTACGGAGTGGCCCGACCACGAACCGGAGAACCCGCTCTCTCTTTACGGCGGACCGCTCGCTCCCCGGTTTTCCATTTCCGAAGAGGACTATATAGGGAAGGTTCACGAAGTCCGCCGATCCATCGCGAAGGGCGATGTCTACCAGGCCAACCTGACCGGGAAGTTCGCCTTCCCGTTCTCCGGAGATCCGTTCTCCCTCTATCTCCGGCTGCGCGCCGCACAACCGGTGCCGTACGGGGCATTCCTGCGCACGGAGTCGGCCTGCATCGTCTCCCAGTCCCCGGAACTGTTCTTCCGCGTCAGGGGAGAGAAGATCGAAACGCGACCGATGAAGGGGACCGCCCCGCGCGGATTGACGGACGCCCTGGACCGCAAGGCATCCCGAGCCCTCAAGGCGGACCCGAAAAACCGGGCCGAAAACGTGATGATCGTCGACCTCCTCCGAAACGACCTGGGGAGGGTGTGCCGTACCGGTTCCATCAGGGTCTCCCGCCTGTTCGAGGTCCAGCGATACCGCACCTTGCTGCAAATGGTTTCCACCGTCTCCGGAACGCTCCATCCGCAAACGGAGCTGTGCACGCTTCTCCGCGCCCTGTTCCCATGCGGCTCCATCACCGGGGCGCCCAAGATCTCCTCGATGCGCTTGCTGCGGTGCCTGGAGCCCGTTCCGAGAGGAGTCTATACCGGCGCGATCGGAATCCTCCTGCCGGGCGGAGACATGACGTTTTCCGTAGCGATACGCACGGTGACGGTGGAAAACGGTCGGGGGGAAGCCGGCGCGGGCGGCGGGATTGTCTGGGACTCGCAGCCGGAGGCGGAGTTCCGGGAAGCTCACCAGAAGGCGCTTTACCTCGTCGAACCGTACGTCGACTTCGAACTGATCGAATCGTTCCTCTGGACCCCGAGGGGGGGGTTCCGTTTTCTTGCCGACCACCTGCGGAGGCTTTCTTCATCGGCGCGGTATTTCGGGTTCCGGTTCCGCAGCGATGCCGCCCTCGCCGCGTTGGGATCGGCCATCCGGGGCCATGGAACAAACGACGCCGGCAAGGTGCGCCTGCTGCTCCGGCGGGACGGGCACGTATCGGTGACAATGTCGCCTTTCCACGATGCCGGGAAGGAACGGGCGCCCTGTCCGATCGCGCTCTCGCGCATCGCCGTTTCGTCCCGCGATCCCTTTGTTCGTCACAAGACCACGAACCGCGCCTGGAGAGACGACGAGTTGCGCAAGGCGCGCGAGGCAGGATTCGATGAAGTGCTGTTCCTGAACGAGCGCGGAGAGTTGGCGGAAGGGGCGATCACCAACGTCTTCCTGGAGATTTCCGGACGGCTGTACACGCCTCCGGCCGCATGCGGCCTCCTGGAGGGCGTTTACCGGCGACAGATCCTGTCGGGTCGGAGGCTGCGCGCCTCCGAGCGGGTCCTGTTCCCGGAGGACCTGGAAAAGGCCGACAAGATCTTTCTGACGAACTCCGTCAGGGCGAACGTTCCGGCGGTCCTGTCCGCATCCTGCCGGAATCCGACTCGTGCGTGAGCGCGGATTCTCTTTTTCGCCGGCGTGCCAGCAGCGCCAGGAGCGGGGAGAAGAGCAAGAATAGATTCAGCGCCGAACCCGCGGTAAACGGATCGCGGACGCCCCCGGCGACCATGGCGCAACCGCCTCCTCCGGAAGACCCGCCGAACGATGTCCCCGGTCCGTCCCCGGCCGCCGAGGTATTCCCGGGCGAAGCCAGAAAGGCGTGCGTTTCCCCCGAAGGGGCTTCCCCCGATCCCGCCACCTGCCCGGAATCGTTCAGGGAGACCGCCTCCGTCCTCGTCCATTCCGGGAAGGAGAGTTCCACGTAATCGGCCCCGGACCGCAGGAAACTGCGGCGCCCTGCGGGGGAATCACCGTATCCTGCCACCTGGGAACGGTTGTTGATCGCCATCGCGTTGGAGGACGACCAGCCGGGAGGCGTCATGAAAACGTAGAAGCCGCCGGAATAGACGAACCCTTTCTCGGAATTCGCCTGTCGGGTGGAAACCGCGACGAGCCCGGATTCATTGAGCCCGCCCGGCACCGCGGTGCTCGCCCCGGGAGGACAGATCGTGAGATATCCCCTTCCGGGAAGGAATAACCTGGCCGTGTTCTCCGCGCTTCCCAGGAGCTGCCCGGCAGCGTTCGCACCCACCGCAACCGTAAATCCCGGGAGAAGTTCCGGTACGAAGTCCCGGGAGATGTAGGCCCCGAACTCTCCGGTCCCGGTGACGGCCCCGTCTTCGGCAACGTAGGTAGCCTCGGAGAACGCCCATCCCGGCGTCGGATCCAGATAACTTCCGCTGCGATAGAGGAATGCGCGGGAGCGGCCGCCGATGACGGCGGTCCCGGCGACGTCTCCCTGGCCGTTCACCCATGCGGCTCTCGCCCCGCTGGCTCCCGGCGGGAGAAGCTCCGTATGCCCGCCGGAGGTCCACAGGAATCCTCTCTCCCCCGCATTGCCGATCCCGTAGCCGGCCACCTCTCCCCACGCGTTCACAGACGTCGCATGCGATTCGTTCCATCCGGGAGGATGAAGGTCAACGTAGGTATAAGAGGAGAAGGCCTGGGCAGGAAACAGCCAGAGAGTCGCGAGGAGGAGCAGACCCCAGCAGGTTGCTTTCATCGATTCCCTTCCGACAACGAATTCCTTTCAATCAGGAAAGCAACTACCGGTCCTTCGGGTCTTTGTTTTTAATCTTCTGTTTTTAAAGATGTTTTTTTTCGGACAGGGAAGCCGGAAGAAATTGTTGGGCAATTAATTACACACATTCTCCCGTTGTGGGTAAATTATTTCCTTTATTTCCCGTTCCGGGCCGCAGGTGTCATGCCGTCTTCCGCAGTGACGGTTCCTGTTCCCTTGATGGTGCCGCCTCTCCTTCCCGGGGGATCTCGCGTCGCGGAGGGCCCTTACGCCCGCCTTCCGACGCAGAAGGGCGGCCTCCGAACCCCCCGGAGAGGTAGTCCGACAGCGAAAGCGGAGTAAATCCGAAAGCGGAATAGAACGGCTCGTGGTCGCAGATGTTCTCCGCGAGGAGCATCTCCAGCTGATCCGTCGTGAGGGGAAACTTCCTGAATCGTTCCATCCGCAGGACCATCGGGCGCAGGAGCGAAAGCGGGACGTGGACCTTGCGGGCTCGGAGTCCGATGCTCGCCGCCACCTTGTCGAGCAGCTCGTTATAAGAGAACCGTTCAGGACCGCCCACCTCGAAGACCTTGCCTCCCGTGCCGGCCTTAAGGAGCGCGTCCGCGAACCCCTTCGCCACGTCGCCGATGAATACCGGTTGCAGGCGGTAGGTTCCGTCCCCAGGCACCGGCAAGAAGGGTGTCTTTCGGAGAATCCGGGCCAGCTCGTTCAGGAACCGGTCTCCCGGCCCGAAGATGACGGAGGGCCGGAAGATCGTCCATGAGAGCCCGGATCGCCGGACGTACTCCTCGGCCCTGCCCTTGGTATCAAAATACCCCGTGGGGCCGCCGGGACGCGCCCCCAGGGCGCTCATGTGGACGAACCGGGGGATTTCCCACCGCCTGGCGGCGTCCACGGCGTTGCGGGTGGCGGCCACATGGAGCCGTTCGAACGTGACGCCCGGCTCCGGGAACTCCCGGATGATCCCCACCAGGTGCACGATCGCCATCGTCCCCTGGGCCGCGTACTCCACCGCTTCCCGGTCGTTGACGTCCCCCGGGGTCACGCGACAGGCGCTTCGGACGTCCTCCGGGATCTTCCCCTCCGACCCCACTCGGACGAGGAGCCGGGGCAGAAATCCCCGCGCGATCAGGGCCCGGCACACGTGTGTGCCCACGAAGCCGGTCCCCCCGGTGACCAGGACTTCCCGGTAATCCATGGCGGCTCCCAGAATCATGTTCTTATGATGCCGGAAACGTGCCCGCCATTTCATTCCCCTTGCCTATAACCCTGCTTTGTGGCATCTACAAGCTGGGGGTCCGAGCACGTCTTCTCACACTTTACGGAAGGGGGAGAATAGATGCCAACCTATTCTTTTCAGTGCAAAAAGTGCGGCAAGCGGTTCCAGGAAATCCTTTCCTTTCGAGAGTACGAGGAGGGGAAACGGAAGTGCCCGAAGTGCGGCAGCAAAAGTCTGGCGCAGCTCCTGGAAGGATTCTACGCAAAGACGTCGAAGAAATCGTAGGCGGGAGGATTCGTGGAGGAGTTCGCGGGAACCGAAACGTGGCGCGTCTTTCGCATCATGAGCGAGTTCGTGGACGGGTTCGAGTCCCTCCGCAACGTCGGCCCCGCCATCTCCGTCTTCGGAAGCGCGCGCACCAAGCGGAACGACTGGGCCTACAAGATCACGGTGAAGACGACCGAGATCCTCTCCCGGCGCGGCTATTCGATCATCTCCGGCGGCGGCCCGGGCATCATGGAGGCGGCCAACCGCGGCGCCAAGCGCGGGAAGGGGCTGTCCATCGGCCTGAACATCACGCTCCCCTTGGAGCAGAAGCCGAACCGGTTCCAGGACAAAACGCTGGTCTTCCGCCATTTCTTCGCCCGCAAGGTGATGTTCGTCAAGTACGCCTCCGGCTATCTCATCATGCCGGGAGGGTTCGGCACGCTCGACGAGTTCTTCGAATCCCTGACCCTCCTGCAGACGGGGAAGATCCGGCGGTTCCCCATCGTGATGATGGGGAAGAAGTACTGGGATGGGCTCCTCCGGTGGATGGAGAAGGTGATGTTGGCGGAAGGGACGATCTCGGCGTCCGACCTCCACTACTTTTATCTGACCGACAACCCGCACCAGGCTGCGGAACACATCTTCAAATTTCACATGGACCGCATCCGTCCCGTAGGCGAGCGGAGGAGGACTCCCGCCCTCCCTCCGGAGGAGCCGCCGACTCTTTAGCGGAAAAGCTTCGGATCGGGAAAAGGGGCCTTCCATGCCAAAGCGGATCCTCATCTACACCACCTCCTGGTGCTGCGACTGCCGGGCCGCCAAGAAGTTCCTCGACGAACGGGGGATCCCCTACGAAGAGATCGACATCGAGAAGAATCCCGACGCGGCGGAAATCGTGAGGAAGCTCAACGACGGGATGAGGAAGGTTCCCACGCTCGACATCGAGGGAAAGATCGTCTCGGGGGACCGGTTCGATGCGGCGAGGTTCGAGAGCGACCTGCGCGCCGCCGGCGTTCCTTGACGTGTTGAGACGGGGAAAGTTAAGGGACGTTGTAGAACTTTTCAGTTTGGGGCCGTTGTTAAAGTTCAACAACGTCCCTAACTTTCTATTCCTACACGTCAAGGAACGCAAGCACCTCGCGGTTGAACGCTTCCGCGTTCTCGGCGAACAGCCGGTGGGGTGCGCCGGGCAGCAGCACGAGTTTCGCGCCGGGGATGCGCTCCGCGATCCGCTCCGAATTGACCGACGGCACGAGGAGGTCCGCGGTCCCCGCGATCACGAAAGTGGGCGCACGGATGCCTTTCAGCCGGTCCCCCGCGGAATGGCCGACGGCCGCCGCCAGCTGCGCCGCGTACCCTTCCGCAGACGCCGGCGCCGAGAGTCTTCGCGCGATGAACGCCTCGATCTCCTCGGGATGCTCCCGCCGGAATCGCTCGGTGTAGAGAAAGGGGATCATCCTTCGCAGCTCCGCCTCCCGGTCCCCCCCGGAGGTGCGGACGAAGGCGGATAGCGCATCGGGCGACGGGCGCGACGACACGGCTCCCCCGGGGGAAGTGCACGCCAGCACCAGCCGCTCTACCTTCCCCGGATAGCTCAGGCAGACTTCCTGCGCGATCATCCCTCCGAGGGACACCCCCAGCACATGGGCGCGTTCCGCCCCAAGGAAAGATAAAAGCGTCGCGGCGTCGCACGCCATTCCCGCCGTTGTGTAAGGCCCCGGCGGGGACTCGCTCTCCCCAGAACCTCGATTGTCGAAGGCAATCACCCGGAAATGCCCCTCCAACGCGGGAACCTGGGAGAGCCACTCCCGCCGGTCGCTCCCCAGCCCGTTGATCAGCAGCAGCGGGAAACCGGTCCCGCGGACTTCGTAGGCCATCCGGAATCCCGGGGCGTCGGTAGACGGCATGAGCCCATTATAGATCGGAGCGGAACCGGCGTAGAATGGAACCGCGATGGACGCATTTCTCCTGAAGCAAATCGTCGCGGAACTTTCCGGGGAGCTGCGCGGCGCGCTCGTATCCAAGGTCCACCAGCCCGCGGAAAAGGAAATCGTCCTTACCCTTTGGACGGGCCGGGAAGAGAAGCGGCTCCTGCTCTCCGCCGACCCGGAAGCTTGCCGCATCCACCTCTCCACGCGCAAGGTCCCCAATCCGCCCTCCCCGCCCCGGTTCTGCCAGTTCCTGAGGCGCCACCTGGAAGGGATGCGCATCGAGGGCCTGTCCGTCGCGCCGTTCGACCGTCTGGTGCGGATGGAATCCATCGCGAAGCGTCCGGACGCACTTCACCGGCGAACCACCCTTTACACCGAACTGTACGGGCGGCACGCCAACCTGATCTACGTGGACGAGGGCGGGACCATCCTCGAGCCGCTGCGGGAGGTGCCCGCCGAGGAGAGCCGGATCCGGGAGGTCGCGGCGGGGATCCCGTATCGCCCGCTTCCCCGGCCCGAGCGGATCTTCCTGCCGGACTTCACCCTGGCCGACGCCGAACGTGTCTGCGCGCTGTCGTTTGAGAGCTTCCCGCGCACCCTGCAGCAGGAAATCTCCGGCCTGGGGCAGGAGCTGGCGCGAGAGGCGGCCGAACGCGGCGAGGGCGGCCCCGCGGACCTTTATGCGGCAATCCGGGAATTCGTCCGGAGGTACGAAGAGAGCGACTTTTCCCCGGGGATCGGCACGCTTCCTTCCGGAAAGAAGCGGCTCCTCCCGTTTCCTTGCCCCGCCGCGGGCTTCACGGGATTTACTCCGTTCGACAGCGCCAACGCGGCGGCGGACGCCTACCATTCGGAAGCGGCGGCGACCCGGGAACTGGCGGTCCTTCGGCAGCAGCTCCGCTCGCGCACATCCGCCCTGCTGAAAAAAGAGCGGCACAAGCTGGAAAACGTCGGGGGAGACGAGGAGCGGCTCGCGGAGGGGCTCAAAGGGGGCGGGTACGGGGAGATCCTCAAGACCCGCCTGCAGGAGCTGCGAAAGGGGATGACGGAGGTCGCGGGGATTCCTCTCGATCCCGCGAAAACCCCCGTGGAAAACATGAACCGGTACTTCCTTCTCCATAAAAAAGCGAAGCGGGCGGTCGACATCGTCCGGAAGCGGAAGCGGGAGGTGGCCGAAACGGTGTACTACCTGGAGTCCCTGGAAGGCCAGCTCGCAGAGGCGGAGAGCCGGGAGGAGCTGATCGCCGTCCGGCAGGAGCTCTCCCAGGCGTTCGCGCCGAAGAAGGCGCGGAAGAGCGGGAAAAAACAACGGCGCCAAGAGGCCCCGAAGCCGGTGGTCCCCCTGGTGGACCGCCTGGAGTTTGCGGGTTACACGATCCTCGTGGGAAAGAACAACGTGGGCAACGACCGGATCGCGAAGGAGCTCGCGGCGCCCGGCGACCTCTGGCTGCACGCGCAGGGGATCCCGGGGAGCCACGTCCTCATCAAAGTCAAACCAAAGGAGGAGACCCCCCCGGGCGTCATCGAAGAGGCCGCGCGCCTCGCCGTACTGCACAGCAAGGCGAGAGGGCAGTCGAACGTGCCGGTGTTCCTGGCCGAGGCGCGGCACGTCTCCAAGTTCAAGGGGGCCAGGCCGGGCCTGGTCCGGATCGCCCGGTATCGGACCATCAACGTTCGCTGACGGGGAAGGAGGTTCTCATGGCCGCGCATCTTACGACTACCGTTGTCGGCTCGTACACCGTCCCCGACTGGTATCCCGCCCTGCAGGAAGCTGTCGCGGCAGGCAGGCTCCACCCCGATGCGTTTCGCGACGCCAAGGCGACGGCGGCCCGGTCGGCGATCAAGGATCAGGAACGGGCCGGGGTGGACGTGGTCAGCGACGGAGAGCTGTTCCGGCGCGACGACAACCGGTTCGGGCCTCCCAACGCGATGATCAACTACTTCGCTGCGAAGATCCCGGGATTCTCCGGGGAGCTCCGCGAAAAAACCGGCATCACCCCCGTGGCGCCGGAGGCGTCGTTGCCGGCGCCAATCGTCGTCGGGCGGCTCAAGCCCGCTGCTCTCGGGCTCGAGAAGGAGCTCCGGTTCCTGCGCGAGACGTCGGACCGTCCGGTGAAGATCGCGATGACCGGGCCCCACATGTTCGCCCGGGTCGTCTGGGACGAGCACTACCGCGACCCGGAGGCGCTGGCGATGGACATGGCCGCCGTGATCAACGCCGAGCTGCGCAGGCTGGACAAGGCGGGCTGCGACGTGATCCAGCTCGACGAGCCGATCCTCTGGTTCCTTGCGGGCGACCAGCCGTGGGGGATCCGCGCGATCAACTCCTGCTTCGAAGGGGTGAAGCGCGCGAAGAAAACGCTCCACGTCTGCCAGGGGAACTACAACCCCGACCCCTCCGCGCACGTGGGTCTAAGGATCTTCCCCGCCGAGTTTTCCGCCATCCTCCCCGTGCTGCGGGGGGCTGACGTCGACGTGGTCCTCATGGCTTTCGCCTCGCTGGGCGTAGGCGACCTCGCGGCACTGCGGGCCTTCCCCGAGGGGAAGGCGATCGGCGTCGGCTGCGTGGACGTGCAGGACAACCGGGTGGAAACACCCGGCGAAGTGGCGCAAACCCTGCTGCGCGTCGCCGAAGTCGTGGGCCCGGACCGTCTCTGGGCAAACCCGGACTGCGGGCTCAACCACCTGCCGCGCGACGTGGCGTTCGGGAAGCTCACAGCGATGGTGGAGGGGGCGAGGATCGCCAGGCGCCGGCTTGCGGGCGCCTGACACCTCTTCACCAGCACCTCGTCAGCCGTTCGACCGGCTGGTGATCGGCATGCGGCGGTCCTTCCCCAGGGCGCGCGGCGTGATCTTCACGCCGGGCGGGGCCTGGCGGCGTTTGTACTCGCTCTTGTCCACGAGGGAGACGACCTTCCGAACGACCTCTTCGGGGAACCCCTTCGCCACCATCTCCGGGACGCTGCGGTCCTTCTCCACGTACATGCGCAGGATCGGATCGAGAACACTGTAGTCGGGGAGGGAATCGGAGTCCTTCTGGTCGGGCCGAAGCTCCGCCGACGGCGGGCGCGTGAGGACCCGTTCCGGGATGATCGTACGGCCCCACCTCTCGTTGCAATACCGGGAGACCCGGTAGACCATCGTCTTGTAGAGATCCTTGATGACGGCGAACCCGCCGGCCATGTCCCCGTACAGGGTGGCGTACCCGACGCTCATCTCGCTCTTGTTCCCGGTCGTCAGCACGAGCGAGCCGAACTTGTTGGAGAGGGCCATCAGGAGCGTCCCGCGGATTCGCGCCTGGATGTTCTCCTCCGTGGTGTCGGGCGGGCAGGCCCGGAACGGGCCGGCGAGCGTCGCAAGCAGCGCGGCGAAAGGTTCCTGTATGGGAAGGTCGATGCACCGGATCCCCAGGCGGCTCGTAAGCGCGTGGGCGTCCTCCACGCTCTGCGGCGACGTGTAGGGGGACGACATCGTCACCCCCGTCACGCGGGAAGGCCCCAGGGCCTCCGTCGCGATCACCGCCACCAGCGAGGAGTCGATCCCGCCGGACAGCCCGATGATCGCGCCGGGGAACCGGTTCTTCTCCACGTAGTCGCGTGTCCCCAGGACCAGCGCGTTGAAAATCTCTTCTTCCTCCCCGGGAACCGGTGCGATCGTCCCCCCCTCTCCGTCCCCGTCGACGTCGCAGACCAGGAGCTCCTCGGTGAAGAGGTTCGCGCGCGCCAGCAGCTTCCCTTTGCCCGAGACCACCATGCTCCCGCCATCGAAGACGAGCTCATCCTGCCCCCCCACCAGGTTGCAGTAGGCGACGGGCCTTCCGGTGCGCCGCGAGTGCCGGGTCACCTGCTCCCTGCGGGTTTCCCACTTCCCCGCGTGGTACGGAGAGGAGGAGAGGTTGAGGATCAGGCGCGCCCCGGCCTTCGCCTCGCGGGGGAGCGGGCCGCCGCGGACCCAGATGTCCTCGCAGATCGTGACGCCGACGGTTGAACTCCCCGCCCGGAAGAGGAACGGCTCCTTGCCCCGGCGGAAATACCGGACCTCGTCGAACACGCCGTAGTTGGGCAGGTGCATCTTGCGGTAGACGCCTCGGACGCGCCCCCTCGATGCGATCCCCGCCGCGTTGTAGATCCGCCCGTCTTTTCCCCGGTCGACAAACCCCACGACCGCCGCGATGCCGGAAATTTTCCGGGCGAGGTCGCGCCAGGCAACAAGGTTCTCCTCGATGAAGGAGGACCTCAGCAGCAGGTCCTCCGGCGGGTAGCCGGTCAGCGCCAGCTCGGGGAAGACGACCACGCGGGCGTCCTCTCCCCTGGCCCGGTCCGCGGTTTCCAGGATTTTTCTCGCGTTGCCGGAGATGTCCCCGACCGTCGCGTTGATCTGCGCCAGCGCGATGCGAAGCGGCTTCATATCCCCATTCTCCGGGAAATCGGGCCGGGGGGGAAGACCGGAGGGGGGCGGCTGGAAAAATATCTCTCGCCCGGTATAGTACCCTGTATGCCCCGCTCCCTCTACGATCGGAACTATATCCTGCTCAACACCTCGAACTTCCTTTACTCGCTGTACGCCACGGTGTTCATCTTCCTCCCCCCGTTCCTCTACCAGCTGAACGTCCGGGAGGGGGAGATCGGCCTCATCATGGCGACGGGGGCGCTGGTGTCGGTGGCGCTGAAACCCGTCAACGGGCTCTTCGTGGACCGCGGGGGGCGCACGGCGTTCCTGGTTTCCGGGGCGCTGCTCGCCTGCGCTTCCACCGTCCCCTGGCTGTTCGTGACCGGGCGGGGAGCGCATCTCTTCGCCATCCGCATTTTCCAGGGGGCCGCGTACTCCTTCTTCGCCACGGCCTCGTACGCCTACATCGCCGCGGTGGCGCCCGCGGACCGGCGGGGCGAGGCGCTCGGCGTATTCGGACTATCCTTCTTCATTCCGACGGCACTGGGGGGGTGGCTCGGGGAGTGGGTGATCGGGCGGGCGGGGTTCAAGGCGCTCTTCCTGTCCGCTGCCGCGATCGCTTTTTTATCCGGCCTCCCGCCCATGCGCATGAAGGAGCCCAGGGTGAGTTCGCGTCTGTCCCCCTCCTCGCTTCTCGACTTCCTCTCGCGCCTGTACTTCATCCCCAACTCCGCCGGGTTTCTGTTCGGGATGGCGTACGGCTCCCTTTTCACGTTCCTTCCCGTCTTCCTGCTGATCCGGAAGATCTCCTCGCTCGGCATTTTCCTCTTCGTCTATGCCCTCTCCGTCATCGGCACCCGGACCCTGGCGCGGAAGCTCGCCGACCGGATGCCACGGGAACGGCTGAGCCTGATCTCCCTCCTGCTCCTGGGGGCGGGCATCCTCGCCATCCCTTTCCTCACCGGCTCCGTCGGGCTCTGCCTGGTGGCGGTGGTCTCGGGAACCGGGCACGGGTTCCTCTTCCCGTCCCTTTCGGCGCTGATCCTCGACCGCGCGGGAGAGGAGAAAGGAGGGATCGCGATGGCGATGTTCACCGGAGCGTTCGACATGGGAGGGGTGATCGGGGCGGCAGCGTTCGGGTTCGTCGCCGAACACCTGGGATACGCCGTCATGTTCTGCTCGGCCGCGGCGATCACCGGTGCTGGCGCTCTCTTCTTCTTCACCCAGGATCCGGCGTTCCGGAAAGCATCACCTCCTGGACCTGCCGCATGAGCTCCGGGAGGTCCGCCGCCGCCTTCCCCACCGTCGGAATCGGGGGAAACACCTCCACCACCACGTTCCCGGGCCGGATCCGGAGCGTGTCGGCGGCCACGATCTCCCGCGTACCGGAAACCCGCACCGGGACGATCGGCAGGCCCGCCTGCAGGGCCATCCAGAAACCGCCTTTTTTCAGGGGCTGCAGCTTCCCGTCCCGGCTGCGCGTCCCCTCCGGGTAGATCATCACCGAGTTGTTTCCCGAAAGCCCGGCGAGCGCCCGTTCCAGAACGGCCTTCGATCCCTCCGGATCGGACCGGTCGATCATGATCTGCCCGCCGGCGAGCAGGATCCATCCGAAGACGGGGATCTTCGACAGCTCCTTCTTGAATACCCAATGGAGGGGATGAGGGATGACGGAGGCAAGGGCCGGCGAGTCGGCGTGGCTCACGTGGTTGGACATGAAGACGTACGGTTTCCCTACGTCGATGTTCTCGAGCCCGCGGCCCGCAACCTTGACCCCGAGGGCGAGCAACACGATCCGGGAGTAGTTCTTTGAGACCCAGAGGAACAATTTCCCCTTTAGCGCCTTTCCGGGCAGCAGCAGGGCCAGGAGGGTTCCCGGCACCCCGAAGACCAGCGTGAGGATACCGATGAGGAACAATTGCAGGGCGTTGAGAAGCGTCATCGCGTCGGTGATCGCCGCACTCCCGTCCGCCGTTGCCCCTCCGGGCAGACCGGCAGCAGCGGGCATTCCGGGCACAGGGGTTTTCGCGGTCTGCAGATCTCCCGCCCCAGTCGGATCAGATGAATGTGGAGCGCCATCGACTCCCGGCGAGGGACATGCGGCTCCAGAAGGAGCGCCGCGCGGGAGAGGTCCGCCGAGGGGGAAACCCAGCCCAGCCGCTTCGTCACCCGCAGGATGTGGGTGTCGACGGGGAACGCCTCCTTGCCGAAGGAAAAGAGAAGGACGACGTTGGCCGTCTTCACGCCGACGCCGGGAAAGGAGGTGAGGTAGTTCCGCGCCTCGGCAAGCGGCATCCCGGCGAGGAAGTCCAGGGAGTATTCGCCCCGCTCCCGGTGAATGCGGGAGAGGCAGCCCAGGATCGCCTTCGCCTTGGCGCGGGCCAACCCCCCCGCGCGGATCGCCTCTTCCAGGGCCTGGGGGGAGGCCTCGGCAAGGAGCGGGATCGTGGGAAACCGTTCCGTGAGGGTCGCGAAGGCCCGGTCGCGGTTCGCGTCGGTCGTGTTCTGGGAGAGGATGGTGAGGACGAGGTTGGAAAGCGGGTCGGTCCGGTGCGACGACCGGCGCGGCCGGCCGAACCACCGGGAGAGCCGATCCGACACGTCGCGAAGGCGCGCCGCGAGAGTCTTTCGCGGCACCGGGCACCCGGTCACCCCCTGCCGTCCCCCTCGATGCGGACCGCCAGGCGAAGCCCCGGCTCGCTCAGGCGGACCGCCGGCTGAAGCTCCCAATACTCGATCAATCCCTTTGCCCGCAGCCCCCGGACCGCATCCTCCAGCTCGTGCCGTTCCAGCCCCGCCTCTTCATCCAGGCCGGAAAGCCCCGGCGTCGCACCGGGCCCGATCTCGCGGTAAAAGGCCAGGAGGCAGAACAGCAGCTTCTCCTCGGCGGAGGAAAGCGGCCGATCGATCACGGCTTCTCCGGCGGGGGAGATTCGGAAGGCTTGCGGAGGGAGGCCAGCTCTCTCTCCAGCTCCCGGACCCTGCGGCCGCGGCGAAGCGAGGACGGTACGCCGCCAAGAAAACCGACGAGAACGCCGATCGCGAAAGCGACGACGATCACCACCAGGAGGGAGGTGCTCCCGGAGAGGTGGAGAAAACGGACGGCCAGGACCCCTGGATTCTGGACGGCAAACGCCGCCACCAGCGCCAGCAGGAAGATGATCAGGATCAGCACGGTTC
>MGQW01000054.1 GCA_001798885.1 Deltaproteobacteria bacterium RBG_16_64_85 | reverse complement strand
TCTGGCCCGGATCTTGCTTTTATAATTTATCATGTACTTCTATCCTGTATATCGTTACCGCGGCAACTCCGATGGGACCTTCGCCCGTGTGGGCTCCATAAGAGGGTACGGAGGGCCAATCGGAAGCCGGATCTATACTTCCCTGTTGCTGGAAGCAAAAATACTATTTGCCATAGGGGCGGAAGACACCATCTTGCTTGGGCCCTCTCCGATTCAAACCGATGCCCCGACATTTTCTTCCCCGGAAAGCACGGATCTTGCCGCCTGGTCGAGAAGTACGCAAAGGTCTGAGCGGAACGAAATTGGAGTCAACTGTTCCTGATGCCCTTGTTAATGGGGGTGCCATGAACGGAATCACCATCTATCGCGTGGACGGCATCACGAAAAAGGATGTCCCCGTCGGCACGGTCGAGGAGCGGCGAAAAATCGAACGCGGGGACAATCTGATCGGCCTGATGCGGGTTGCAAGAATGGTTTTCGCATCTTTGCCACGAGAGTCGTTCTGCATCAAACTGAGAGGTGCCCGTATCGCCTTCTAAGGTTTGGGAAGAAGCCGTTAAATCGGGCGGGAGGTATCCCATGCGGACGGTTACCGTGTATCGCGTGGATTACGTTCATCAATTGAAGATTCCCATCGGGACGGTGGAAGAGCGAAGAAAGAAGGATCGACCCGAGAACCTGTTGGGGCTGTTGCGAATTGCGAGGAGGATATTTTCATCCACTCCTCAAGAGGCCTTCCAGATCGCTCTTGATAAAAAATACCTTTCAGGACGCATGGCGCGAACCCCGGCCTGAACATCGGCATCCCGCCTGCGTGGCACGGGAACTCTTCATTGGGACGGGGTGTCTAATTTCCAAATTCCGATTCTTGACGAAACCCACGTGATATACTTCTTACGGATCCGCGTGCGGCCCCGCCGGGCCCTTCCGCAAGGAGGTGAGGGATGGCAATCGTACCGGCCGACCTTTTCAGCGTCATTTCGGGCATCCTCACCCTTGGGGCAAACGGGGGTGAGGAGCTCTTCCTGCCCAAGATCCATTCCGTTCTCTGCCAGATGAAACCCCACAACAGGATGCTCGCCGGCCTGTGGTTTTCGATCTCCGGCAGCGTCTGCTACTCCCGGGACATCGAAAACGTCATCCGGGATCTTGCCTCCCGGGGGGTCCTGAAAATGGAAGGCGGTTCCGTCGCCGTCGTGAAAAATGCCGCTTCCCTGCGCAACCAGCTCCGCACCATGCTGCCTGTCCGGCAATACCGGAAGCTCCTGGCAACCTCCCGGAAGTTTTACGCACGCCTGGGGAGATAGAGGCGGGCTCAGCGGTACTTCTTCCGGCGGAACAGGTCCGTCTTGAGGGAGGCCACCCGGTCCAGGAAGAGGATGCCGTCCAGGTGGTCCACCTCGTGCTGGATCGCCACCGCCTCGAACCCAACGGATTCCAGGATCACCTGCTTCCCCTCCCGGTCGAGGGCGTCTACAAGGACCCACTGGGCCCGTTCGATGTTGGCGGTGTAATCCGGGATGCTCATGCATCCCTCCCGCACGATCTGCCGTCCCCCTTTCGCGAGGATCTCGGGGTTGATCAGGATGAGAAGCCCGTGGTTCTCCACCGTCGCGCCGCGCTTGCTCGAGGAAACGTCGACCGCCACGATGCGTTTGAGAACGCCCACCTGCGGGGCGGAGATTCCCACCCCTCCTTGAGAGGCCCGCAAAGTGTCCATCAGGTCGCCGATCACCGCGGACAGCTCCGGCGTAACCAGAGCCACGGGAGCGGATTTCTGCTGCAGCAAGGGGTCGGGGAACTTTAGGATCGGAAGGATGGCCATGTCGTTCGGGGTTTCAGAGCTCCATGGTTTCGATCGGCCGCACCGTGATGGAGATGCTGAGCTCCTTCCGGATGCGGTCGAACTCCTTTTCGAGCTCCTTCATGTCGACTCCCTCGGGGACGTCCACTTCAAGGACCATCACGTAGACGGGGCGATCCTTCGACCCCACCACCTGCGTGTTGAGGTCGGTGATGTTCACCTTCCGCCGGGCGAGCTCCTTCGTGACCTTGTAGACGATCCCGGGCCGGTCCGCCCCGTAGACGGAGATGATGTGGGGCTGGCCGGTAAACGCCTTTTCGTGGACGACCTCTTCTTCCTTGAGCGCGTGGAGGGTGACCATGAGCCCCATCTTCGAACGCACCTCCTCGAACGCGGGGTTGATCTCGCCGGCGGCCATCTTCGGATGGGTGACCACCAGGATCATCGCGAACTGCCCCGAAAGGATCGTGCAGGTGGAATCCTCGATGTTGCATCCCTGTTCGAAGAGGATCCGGCTCACCTCCGCGACGATCCCCGGCCTGTCCTTTCCGACGACGCTAACCGAGAAGTGTCCCATTCCGGAATCCTCCTTCCCCGGCGATGATTTCCGGAAAATGATACCACGGCGGTAGTCCCGCAAGAGGATCATTTCCCGTCGCAAAAACGCTTGCGACGCACCCTTCTCCCGGACCGCAAGAATCGGGTTGAGTCCTCCTGCGGCCGGTGCCATCGTGGAAGTCAGGACGGCATTCCATGACGGAGGAAGACCATGCAGCCGGCCGATTACGCACGGATCGAAAAAGCGATTCTCTATCTTGAAAAAAACTTCCGCCGACAACCGGGCCTCGGGGAAGTGGCACGGACGGCTGGTCTGAGCGAGTACCATTTTCACCGCCTGTTCACGCGTTGGGCGGGCATCAGCCCGAAACGGTTCCTCCAGTTCCTCACCGCGGAGTACGCCAGGCGACTGTTGCGGGAATCGCCGAACGTGCTGGACGCAGCGTACGAGGCCGGACTGTCGGGTCCCGGACGCCTCCACGATCTCATCGTCAACATTTACGCCGTGACGCCGGGGGAACTGAAAGAGGAGGGCGCGGGCCTCACGATCCGATATGGAGTGCACTCGAGTCCCTTCGGCGAGTGCATCGTGGCGGTCACGGAGCGAGGGGTCTGCGGATTGTCGTTCCTCTCCGCAGGCCGCGCCGATGAAGCCCTCCGGGATCTCAGGAACCGGTGGGGACGGGCGACGCTCCGGGAGAACCCAAGGGCGACGAAAGCCATTGCGGACCGGATCTTCGATCCCTCGCGGTGGAGGGACACCCCTCCGTTGGCTTTGTTCGTCCAGGGGACCAATTTCCAGGTCAAGGTGTGGGAGGCGCTTGTCCGCATCCCGCCGGGATGCGCGCTTACCTACGAGAACATCGCCGTTGGCGTCGGCTCGCCCCGGGCCGTGCGCGCCGTCGGCTCCGCCGTCGCCCGGAACCCGGTGGGGTTCCTCATTCCCTGCCACCGTGTCCTCCGGAAGACCGGGGCCTTCGGGGATTACCATTGGGGGGCGGCCAGGAAGAAGGCGATCCTTGCCTGGGAAGCTGCGAAATTCCGCGACCCGTCAGAAACGTGAATGGTATACTGTGTACATTTTACGGAAAAGGGAAACGGACCGATCAAACCGAAGGAGGGAGACGGATGAAGAGGTCTGCGCTGGTTTGGATCGCCATGCTGGTTGGCGCTGCAACATACGTTCTCTCCAGCACCGCCATGGCCGTGAAGGAGTCGCCGGTCAAGGAGGAGAAGTGCTTCGATTGCCATGACGAGATCCAGGCGCTCAAGACGGGGGGGAAGCACGCAAAAATCAACTGCGTCTCCTGCCACTCCGGCACCGCGGGGCATTTGGCCGACAGCGACAAGAAACCCGTCACGCGGGTGGACCTCGAGGCGTGCGGGGGCTGCCACAAGGACCAGTACGAGAGTTTCGGCACGCTGAACCTCAAGAAGCCGGCCCGTGTGGAGAAGTCCCTTCTCACCGAGCGGTCCCCCAACCCCTTCTGGGACAAGCTGATGATGGGGCACGGCTTCACGAAGGAGCACGCCGCCCCCAGGAGCCACACCTTCATGCTCGTCGACCACCTCATCGTCGACCGGGCGTACGGCGGGCGGTTCCAGTCGAAGAATGGCTGGGGCTACGTCTCCACCACGGGCGTCCTCAAGGCGTGGGATCTCCTCGAGGACCGGTATCCCGAGTCAAAAGAGCACAAGCCTTTCATCCCCGAGAGCGCGGCGGCGGCCAACCCCACCTGCCTCCAGTGCAAGACCCAGGACCAGATCCTCAAGTGGAAATTCCTGGGCGACAAGGACTCGAAGGCGAAGTGGGACAGGACCTCGAACGTCGTGGAGTTCGTCAAGGACCTCTCCAACGCGATGAACTGCTTCATGTGCCACGACCCGCATGCGGCGAAACCCCGGATCGTGCGTGACGGCCTCATCGGCGCCCTGACCCGGCCGGAGAAGGACACTCTCTGGCACAAGGACCCGAGGGCGACGAAGATCGACGTCCGGGAGTTCCGGGGAGGGTTCCGGAAGATCGCCCTCCTGGAGAAGTACGACGCCAAGCTGCAGTGCGGGCAGTGCCACGTGGAGTACAACTGCAACCCCGGGTACGATCCGAAGACCGGCGAATATTCCATCAAGGCGGCCGACCCGAGGACGAACCACTTCCCCTTCAAGGACGTCTTCCAGATTTACGACCACTACAACGCGCTGGGATTCCGAGATTTCAAGCATCCGCTTACGGGGGGTCTCCTCTGGAAGGCACAGCACCCGGAGGCCGAAACCTACTGGAACTCCCGGCACGACAAGGCAGGGGCAAACTGCAACGACTGCCACATGCCCAAGGTGAAGAACAAGAAAGGGAAGGTCTTCACCTCCCACTGGCAGACCAGCCCGAGGAATTACGTCAGGGAAACCTGCCTGACGGCGAAATGCCACCCGAAACTCACAGAAGCGCAGGCGGCCTACGAGATCGACTCCGTCAAGAGCTTCATCAAGGGCAAGATGAGGAAGGCGGAGTTCTGGCTCTCGGCCCTGATCGACAAGATCGTGGAGGGAAAGAAGGCCGGTCTCGACGCGGACATCCTCAAGGAGGCGCAGGAGCAGCACCAGAAGGCGCACGTCCTGTGGGAGTGGTGGACGGCGGAGAACTCCGACGGCTTCCACAACCCCGACATGGCGCGCCAGTCGCTCACCAAGTCGGTCGAGGAATCGAGGAAGGGGATCAAGATCATCGCGGAGGCGCTGGAAAAGAAGGTCGCCGCGAAATAACCGCAATGTCCAGGAGGGGCGGGGGCTCTCCCCCGCCCCCGATTACCGTTCCGGCAGGGAGAAGAGGGAGTCCGCCTTCAAGATGCGGATCTGCTTCCCCCTCACCCGGATTTTCCCCTCTTCCTGCAATTTTTTCAATGTCCGGGAAAAGGTCTCGGGGACCGTCCCCAGCCGCGAGGCAAGGATGTGCTTGCTGACGTCGAGCTCGTACACCGCGCCGTCCCGGATCGGCACGCCCCCGGCGGAAAGTTCGTCGGAGAGATACCGGACCAGCCGCGTCTCCACGTCGCGCAGGGAGATGCTCTCCACCAGGTCGGTCATCCGCTTGAGCCACCTCGAAAGGGCAGCCATTATCCGGAGCGCGATCCGGGGGTTCCTCTCCAGCAGGTCGGTGAACTGGCGCTTCGGGAGGAAGACCAGGTCGCAGCCTTCGAGGGCTTCCGCGTGCGCGGGGTAGGTTCCGCCCTCGAAGATGGACGCCTCCGCGAAGGACTGCCCCGGCCCGATGAGGTGGAGGACCTGCTCCTTGCCGTCCGCCGAAAGCTTGAAGATCTTGACCCTCCCCTCTCCCACCACGAAAAAGCCGTCGGCGCGGTCCCCTTCCCGGAAGATGGACTCCTTTTTTTTGTAATGGCGCGGGGAGGCGATCTCCGCAACGCGGCGCAGGTCGTCGGGCGGAAGGTTGGCGAACAGGGGGGCTTTTCGCAAGACCTCGGGGAGAGCCGGCGTCATGGTATCATTCTCCTGTATTTTCGCCTCGGGTCAAGCAGGGACAACCGGCGGATCGGGGAGGAAACGCCATGGCGAAGATCGGCTTCATCGGTCTGGGGATCATGGGCGCGCCGATGTGCGGGAACGTCCTGGCCAAGGGGCACGACGTCACGGTGTACAACCGATCGCATGAGAAGATGGCTCCTCTCGTCGCGGCGGGGGCGAAGGGCGCCCCCTCGGTGGCCCGGCTGGTCGAGCAGGTAGACATCGTGATCACCATGCTGTCCGACCCCGCCGCGGTCTGGGAGGTCGTCGCCGAAACCGCCGGGGTCCTCTCGGCGCTTGCCGCCGGCAAGACCTACATCGACATGAGCACGGTCTCCCCGGAATCCTCTCGGGAGATCGCCGCGATGGTCCGGAAGAGCGGGGCCGATTTCCTGGAGGCGCCGGTCATGGGCAGCAAGAAGCCGGCGAGGGAGGGAACCCTCGTCATCCTCACGGGAGGCGACCCCGCTGTCGCCAGGAGGATGGAGCCGATCCTGCTTACGATGGGGAGCAAAGTGGTGTACATGGGGGAAATCGGTCTGGCGGCGCACATGAAGCTCATCATCAACCAGATGATGGGGACGCTTTTGTGCGTGTTTTCCGAGGCCGCTCTCACCGGCATGGCGGCGGGGATCCCCGCGGAGAAGATCCTGGAGGTCGTCCAGAGCTCGATCGTCGGCTGCCAGGCCATCCAGATCAAGGGGAAAGACATGCTGGGAGAGAGGGCGTTTTCGGTGCACTTCCCCTTAAAGCACGCCCACAAGGACATGCGGCTGGCGGTCCTCGCCGGGGATGCGGCGGGCGTCCCCACGCCGGTGACGGCGGCCGCGCACCAGCTTTTCGCCATCGCTCGCGAACGCGGGTTCGGCGAGCGCGACATCTCCGCCGTCCTGCGGGCGCTGACGGACAAGTAGCAGGGGGAAGCCATGAAGGAGACGTTCGAACGGTTCGTGGAAGCGTTCGAAATGTCCGAGTACCCGGTCCTTTTCGGGTATTCGGACGACCTGCCCGCGGGGACGCTCCTCCCCCCGGTGGGGGAGCACGTCTGCCTCTTTGCGCTCCTCGCGCGGACAAGGAAGGAGGGAAACCCCGTGGCGTTCTCCCGCTCGCACCACGGCTGCCTCGGCGGGGGATATTACATGGGCTTCCTCGACAAACCCCGGGAAGGGATTGAATACATCCTCTCCTGCGGGATTCCCGGCCAGATGGAGGGTAAACGCTTCCTCAAGACCCCGGAGATCGCCCGCAGCCGCATCGCGCAAGGGGGAGGGGTTCCCGCCCCGAAAAAATTCGCGTTGTTCACCCGCGCCGACCGGGCGCAGCACGGAGAGGATCCCGAGGTCGTCATCTTTTTCGCGCCCCCGGACATCCTGGGGGGGCTGCACGCGCTCGCCAACTTCGACCGGGAGGACGAGGCGGTGGTCGCCCCGTTTTCCTCCGGCTGCTGCGCCGTCGTCACCCATCCGCTGAAGGAAGGGGCGAGGGCAGACGCCCGGGCCGTGCTGGGGCTGTTCGATCTCTCGGTGCGCACGCGCGTGCAGCGGGATGTTCTGACGTTCGCCGTTCCCTACCGCATGTATTTAAGGATGGCGGAGAACGTCCCCGAAAGTTTCCTCGTTACGAAGACGTGGGGGGTTATTCGAAAACGCGTCCGGGACTAGGCCCGGGCGGACCGGATCCGTGCCGGGACGACAGGTCGCCGGCGGCGCGATACCGGGCGAGGACTTCCAGCATCGAGGGATCGAAGTTGCACCCCTGCGCCATTGCCCGGTCGAAGTGTGCGATCGACTCCCGATACGCGCCTTGCGAGAAGTAGGCCTTCGCGAGCCCGGCACGCGCCTTGATGTTCTCCGGGTTGATCTCGATGGCCTTCAAAAACTCCTGGATGCCCTCCTCCACCTTGCCCCAGGAGCAGAGAGTGGCGCCCAGGTTCCCGCGCGCAATTTCCAGGTCCGGGTCGAGGGCAAGCGCTTTGCGGTACTGGGCGACGGCATCGTCATTCTTCCCCAGCTTCTGGTAGGAGACTCCGGCGTTGTAATAGACATCCGGAAGCCCGGGACTGAAGAGGGCCGCCCGCCGGTACACCCGCAGCGCGTCTTCCTCCATTCCCCGCCGGGACAAGGCCGCGCCGAGGCTCTTGAGGTACACCCCGATCATCTCCCGCTTCCCGAGCGCCTGCAGGTAGGGACGCCCTTCGCCTACTTTGAATTTCCATGCGTACCACCGGTCGTCCCGCTCGGCGCCCTTCTCCCCCGTCTCGATGTTGATCCGGACGCCGTTCTCCTCGTACCGCGCGAAGCAGTGGGTGGGCACGTACGCCCCCTGGAGGGGGATCCCCAGCCGCTCGCCCAACGCGAGGTAAATGAACGTCAGGCCGAGGCAGTTCCCGCGCTTCTGCGCGATCACCCGGTCCAGGAGGTAATTATTGGCTTCCCCGGCGGCGGAATCGTAGACGAACCCTTCGTCGCCGAAAAGCGCCTGGTTGATGGCGGCGATCGCCCGGCGCGGCTCCCGCGCGCCGACCAGGGAGGCTGAAACGCGCCACGCGATCCGGTCGATCTCCTTCTCGACGAATCCCGCATCCATGGTGCGGCCCGTCAGTTTTCGGACCCCCTCGCCGGAAGCCAGGAAAAGCACCGGTAAAAGGGAGATCTCCGTGTCGGGCCGCCGCGAGATCCTCTCCAGGCTTTCCTGCATGGACTGCGCATCGCCCTTCGCGGTACCGGCGGCGCGGGCAAAAACGAGGGACGGACCGGCCAGGGCGGAAAGAGTTACACCCAGGGAAAGGAGAACGCAAAAAATATTTGGTTTACTGCGCAACACCGCATCGCACCTTATGGACTCTCCCCTCGGGAGGCGGAAGATTTTTTATTATAATCATCCGGTTTCCCATCCACAAGGTAAGGGATTTTTCTCCGATCAGGAATTTTTCTGCGATCAAGGAAGGGCCGGCGTCTTCCGCCGATCACCGCCGGGACGCCGGCCCTGTTAGACGACCCGACCATTACCTCAAGTAAGTCCTACGGGCCGCCGGTTACGACGCCCTCCTGAAGTTTTCTTTCGATGTCATCCCCGAAGATCACATTGGATTCGAATCTCTCTGCCTCCGGCAGCCTGCCGGTTTCCACGGCCTCCTCCTTCTGGTAGCCGGAGGATTCCATCCCCTCCTTCGGCTGCTCGGAGGCTCCCAAGGTCCCTTCCGGATTTGCCGATTCCGATCTCATCGTTTCACCAGGCTGCGAGGATTCGGAATGATACCCCCATCCTGCCTGGGCGGAGCTTGTTGCGATAACGAAAAATGCTCCCAGGACTGCCATTGCCAGAAAATATTTCCTTTGCATATCCCCACCTCCGTATTTCCCGGTTTCCCGTTCCCGCACGACGCGGCAACGGATCGTTGGGGATAGGATGAATCTCGTAACGTGGTGGTTCCTCCCGCGGGAAAAAGTCGGAGGTGGTCAATTGCATCTTCCCGTAAAAAATTGAGGTCCCTATTTCATGTTGATCCCGAACTGATACCCTCCGTTTCCATCCGTGGAAGTCGAGACCATCATGTCCTTCCCAGCGTTCATGAGGCCGCTGTAGGTTTGAGCCATCACCTGGTTCATCATTCCCCCGCCCATGCCGATTCCGTTCATGGTGATAATGCCAGAGGCAGTCATCGAGAACGAACCCGCCTGCAGGGAGAACGCGCCCATCCGTCCCATCATGTTGCTGAACGTTGCCTGGCCGGTGGAATCCATCACCATCTGGCCGAAATTCCAGTTCGTATCGTTCGGGTTGCCGGAGATTACGCCGTGCTGCATCCAGTCCCCCGCGAGATCGGTCGTATCATAGGACACCCCCGCGGCTGACCTCATCAGGACCATCAGGTCGTAATGCCCGCTCGCGTCGGTTTTCGTGAGAACCATCATATTCTTATCCTGGGACATGACGCCGTGGACGGTGTTGTCCCCGGAGGAGGTGACGATCCCGTTCCCTCCCATGGACACAAGGAAAGAGCTCCCG
>MGQW01000053.1 GCA_001798885.1 Deltaproteobacteria bacterium RBG_16_64_85 | reverse complement strand
CACGCCCCATGCGATGGATTTCTCGTTGGCGACGCCGAGGATCAGCCCTTTCCTGCCTTGCAGAATGCCCACGAGACACCCCCCGGTTTCGATCCCACCCAATTGTAACAGGGAGCACCGGATAGAGCACGTGAAACGGAGGATGGCGGAGGGGGTGGGATTCGACCCCACGTCGCGGCTCGCACCGCCAAGTCGATCCCGTATCTTAGAACAGAGTACTCCATCTTTCTCTTCAAGTGGCAGTTGTTGCACGGGGTTTGCAGTCCGTTTCGACTCTCCCCATCAAACCTTCCCCCCCCATCTCGAATCGGTCTGAAAAACATCTCCACATCTCGGACCGATTTGAGGGGGGGAGATCCCAGCGCCCGATCTATTCCCGTTCTTTCCCGGGATCCAATTACCAGACGGGAACAAGGGAGCCGACAAGGGGTTTTTCCTCTATTCGTACTCGAGATGGTGGATCCCGTTCCAGTCGCCGGGCAGATGACCTTCCCGGTACCGCTTGCTTCGTGCCAGCATGAGACTGGCCGCCTGATCTCCGGAATTCAGTAGAAGAACCTTTTCATAATATTTTATGGCCTCATCCCAACACTTGGAGAGGTAGGCTTCAAAGGCTTCAGCGGTAAATTCCGCGATGCGGATTTTTTTCTCCTCGGAAGTCCTTACGCCCCCCATGAGCTCGTAAATCTTGATCCCGGTCTTCTTCCCTTTTACCGATAGCAGATCGAGCGGACGGGTCACGAAATGGTCTTTCACCAAATCATGGGTGCTTTGACCGATGATGATATGCGACCCGTAATACTTGTTAATGCCCTCGAGGCGGCTCGCCGTATTGACGGGGTCCCCGACGACGGTGTAGTTCAGGCGGTTCGAACTTCCCATGTTGCCCACAATGACCTCGCCGGTGTTCAGGCCGATGCGGTGGGCGAAAAGCGGCTTTCCCTCGGCCTTCCACTTCTGCCTGAGCACGATGAGCCGCTCCTGACAGAGGAGGGCCGCACGGCACGCCGCCAACGCATGCTCTGCGTTAGGCGCCGGAGCCCCCCAGAAGGCCATGATGCTATCCCCTATGAACTTGTCGACCGTACCCTTTTCCAGGCAGATCTGCTGGTTCATCTCTCCCAGGTATTCGGCGAGCTGATCCACGAGGGCTTCGGGGGAGAGTTGCTCCGCGATCGGAGTAAATCCTTCGATATCGGAAAAGAAAACGGTGAGGTTTGCCCTATTGCCCCCAAGCTCCGCTTCCTCGCCGGAAGCCAGGATTTCCCGGACCAGATCGGACGGCACATACTTCCCGAAAGACCGCAGGCCTCTTTTCATATCGTCGGTGGCCACCATGAGCTGATCCACTTCTTTGATCATCGAATGTCCGAGGAGGCGTTCATTCAACTCAAAACGGCCGATGGCCTCCGATTCGCAAGCGATTTCCTGCAGGGGCTTTGAGATGCGGCCGGAGATCCACGCGCTCGCAAGCAGGATGAGAAAGAAGGCCACAATGCCGGTCACTAGGGTTTCCATGTTGTTTCGGTCCACCAACCCCATGATCTCCTTCCGGGGGATGATCGAGGCGATGATCCAGCCAGGCATCTCTTTGCCGGTCATCTTCCGATAACTGCCGAAATAGTCGGTCCCTCCCGCGCTGAAGCGAAATATCCGGAAACCATCGCCCTCGGTTTCAGGGTCGTTCCGGGAAAAATATTCCATGAAGCGGGCGACCCGCTCATCGCTGAGTTTTCGGAAAGGTACAAACACATATTGCGTCGCTCCCCGCTCATTGACGACGGTCCCGGTGAGGATTTCCGGGGTCGGGTGCGCGATGATGCGCGGCTCCCCCTTCAACGGCTTTTCAATGAGGAACGCAAACCCTTTCTTTCCCACGGGGGTGTCCGCAAGGAATTTCGATATGGCAAAGATGTCGAAATCCACGGTCGTGACCCCCCGCTGCTCCCCCTCCGGCCCGTAAAAGGGTGCGGCATAGGAAACACCCGCAACGGTCTCCGCGCCTTTGCGGATGGTGCGTGCCTCTATCCAAATGGGATTCCTTGCCTCCGTGGCCTTCAAATACCAGGAAGGAGCGGACCATCCGGGAGGAAGGTTTCTCGTTGTTTTGTTATAAGGCCTCCCCTCTCGATGGTCATCGGGCCAGTAATCGAAATGCCTGAGAGTGTTGTTTGCCCGATCGAATTGACTTTCCCGGATGGTGAGCTTCCCCTCTTTCATCCGTTCGATGGAAAGCGAACTCCCGGTCTCCAGCCTCACGGAAAGGAAGGTAAAGTACGGTTGTGTCTCCATGACCCGTCGCCAGTAGGAACCCAGCCTGGTAAAGGTTTCGGGACCCAGTTTGATGACGCTGAGCATGGAGCGGTTCAGCTGATTTTGATCATTGGCTTTGGAAAGGAGATTCTTGACCCACAGCTCAATGCGGGAGGATGTCTGGTCGAGGACCTGTGAAGAGAGATCTTCCGCGGTTTTTCGGAGGTTGAGGTAGGAAAGAATCCCGCTCATGGCGACGGTACCGACGAGAAGTACCACGAAAACGGTGGACATCGCGATACGGAATGGGACGCGTAATTTTTTCTCGTTCGGCTCCGAAGGAATCTTTTTCTTGCCGGTCAGAAGTCGCCATTTCATCGCGGCCTCCAATAGCCCGTTGTTTGCACGAGGTTTGAAGTCTAACCGTACTTTACAGGATCTTTCCCGGTTCACCGGGGAGGTGAGACCTGCTACGGTTTTCTTTCCATGCGTCGCCACTCGGTGGTCGAGCTCTCGTTCGGATTGAATCCAGACTGGTTCGATAGAAGATATTCCCCGAAGCGGTTTACCCACACGCCGTTGTAGCCGGAGGGGAGCTGGATTGGCCGGTCCTCATAAGGATTACGGTAAGTCTCCACGCCGCGGATGTACTCGCTGTAGCTCCGGCTGATGCGATCCTGCGATTCCGTCCTCTGACGATACGATTCGCTAAACATCCGGCGAATCTCCTCGCTGTTGCGCGTGATCGTCGCACTGATCGCAGCCGCGTTCTTGATGCTCTGGTTCATCCGATCCTGAAAGAGCTTCTGAACGTACATGTACCCACCATACCACTCCGGGCTGAGCCGCGCCGAGCTTACTGTCGTGTTCATCAGGGGGGTCAGGCGATCCAGCTGTCCCTTGGGGGCGCGGAACGAGTAGGCCGAGTGCACCGACCAGAAGGTCCCCATCTTCCAGTTCGTGTAGACGAGCGTGCAGTAGACGGATTCCTCCCATGGCCGGCCGCCCAGCTGGTACTCGTAGCGGATGCGCGCGGACTTTACGGTGGACTGACCGCCGAAGGAACGCGCCACCTCGGCGGCGAGCTTGGGCAGGTCATCCCGGGCGACTACCCGGGCGCCCTGGAGATGACGCAGCGTCTTGGGCATGTAGAAGATCTGGATGAACTGGGACACGTCTGCGATCGGCTGCCAGAGGATGTTGCCGAGATAGTTTGTGCCGGGCTGCATCTGCACGACCATCTGCGTCAGCCAGGTGAAGTTCTGGATGGGTAGGAATTCGATCGCGGCGCCGGTCTGCGGGTCGCTGATGCGCATGAGCAGGTTGGCCAAGATGCTGTAATCGGGGAACCACTGCATACCGCCTTCGGCCTTCCACCCGGCCGGGATAAGGATGCTGACGGCTTCGATGTTGTTGATGCCGGGGTCTTTAACGCTCAGCCGCGTGAACCTCAGAGAGTCCTGCGCCGATGTCGATGGCGCGGCGATAGCTGAGCCGCAGCCGTATGGGATCGCTATCAGCATGAACAATACGATAAGAACCGCGGAGCGACACATTGCGAAATCTCCTTCTTATTGCTGGGGAAATTGGGCTACGGCTCGCCGCGGCCGGAAAAGAGGCATGGAGTATTCCATGGGTTTCTCCCGTCTTTCGGTACGATCCCTCCTCGTTTAAAGGGGGGCAGGTCACTGCGGGGGCATGATTCTCCGTCCGGCCCAACCTCTTTGAGCTCAGCCTGGCCCATCGAGGGTGAGGCAGCCGCGCACCTTCTCCATCAAGGCGGGTACATCCGCTTCCGTCTTTCCGCAAACCTTCAACGGCGGGAATACCTGGACCGAAATCACTCCTTTATGGAAGACCCCCGATCCGCCGGGCGGGCAGACCTTCCGGGCGCCTTCAATCCGGACAGGGACGATCGGGAGACCCGTCTGGATCGCAAGGTGAAAGCCTCCCTTCTTCAACGGCAGAAGTTGCCCGTCGTGGCTGACCTTCCCTTCCGGGAAGATCAGGATGGAGTTGTTTCCAGAGAGCCCCGAGACCGCCTCGGCAAGGGAGGCCCTGGCCTGCTCCGTGTTCTCCCGGTCCACCATGATCTGCCCGAGGGACAGCAGCGCCCAGCCGAAAACAGGAATCCGGGCAAGCTCCTTCTTGAATACGACGTGGCACGGCTGGGGTATGGTGATCGCCAGTGAGAGGGGGTCCGCAATGGAAGTGTGGTTGGGCATGAACACGTACGAACATTGCGGATCGATCTGTTCGAACCCGCGGTGGACGACTCGCACCCGGAACGCGGCGAATAAGACCTTCGAGTAGATTTTCGCAAGAGGGCGGAAAAGACGCCGTTTACGGGTCAGTCCCGACTGGAGGAAACCCAGAAAAATGAATGGGGGGAAGAGAACCACCGTGACCACACCGGCGAATATCCAATGGAAGACAGTCTTCACTTTCAATGCGTATGCATCCTCGTATCGGCGTTATGAGCACGGCTGCGGATGGGTTATCGGTCAACAAGTGCTCTATCCAGCTCCCGCTAAGGGCGCGTCCGTGAGGCAAGTCATCCTACTGTAAAGGAAATTCCGCGTCAACCGCTCCTCTGCGAACCCCCTTTTTCACCCCCGAAAAGCGAGTTTTTTGCAAGGGATTTGCAGTCCGCTGCGCTTCTATCAGCTCGCCCATTTCTACGGACCGCAGCAGGACGAACGGGAGCCGGACTACCTCCACCGCCACCATCTCTCCTCGACGATCGACGTGCGCGCGGTTTGGGTTGCCTCCCATTCCGTGGTGAATATACTGAGGGTGAAAGGATGCCTGAAGAAGCCGCGAGCTATGCAGCGGGGTCGGTGGTGTTGGACCGGTTGATCAGGCCCCGAAACACAACGGCCGACCGAAGGGAGGTCCTGTCATGAGAACGCTCGTTCTGGCCGGGTTGCTCCTGATATCCTCCGGCGCAATGGCCGCCTCCACCAGTCCGTACGCGGGAACCTACCGGAACGATCGGATGGTTATCGAAATCCTCGACAAGGGGGCTGGAGAGTGCGCGGGATCCATCCTGGTCCGCGGCGAGGTATTCCCTTTCACCGCGCGGGAGAAGGCAGGCGCGCTCCTCGGCAGTTTCACGATGGACGACGAAAACGTCCGGTTCCGTGCCACCTTCGACGGCACGACGCTGACCTTTGCGATGGAAGACGAGTCCTACGCGCTGACCCGGGAGGGCGGTCCCCGGGCGCCAGCGGCGGGGAAGTCGTCCCGGGCCGGCAAGGTAGTGGGTCCGGCCGCGGGCAAGGCTCCCCCGGCGGCAACTGCCCGTCCCGCTCCGGCGCAGCAGATCCGCATCAATCGCACCACCATCAGCGAAAATCAGATCCGCAAGATCGAGCGGGATTACCGCATGCGGATTCCCCCCGGAGACTACTGGTATGACAGGGTCTCGGGCGGGTGGGGAGTCGAAGGGGGCCCGACCCTCGGATTCACCTTGCCCGGCTTGAATCTCGGCGGGCGACTGCGCGCCGACGCCTCGCGCGGCGACACCGGGGTATTCATCAACGGCCGCGAGCTGCCGATGCAGGACGTGCTGGGCCTGCAGCAGCTTTCCGTGCCGGTGATGCGCGGACGCTGGTGGATCGACAGCAACGGCAATGCCGGCGTGGAAGGCAACCCGGCGCCCGTCTGCAATATCTTCCAGTTCAGCCGCGGCAAGGGCGGCGCCTATCAGCGATCGACGGCGGGAGGGTACATCGGCGGGGACGGAAATACCAGTTACTTTTTCGATCCGAAGTCCGGAAGCAGCGTCATGATCGGCAATTGAGACGCTTCGAGAAGATCGGGATCGACCCCTCCCTCTCTCCTCTTACCTCGTGGAACCCGGGGAGTCTCCCTGCAATGCGAGTTCCCTGAACATGCAGATGGCGGACGTCGGACAAGCGCTCGCGAACTCGACCGACGCCCGGATCTCGCCCGGGACATCCTCCCTGGCGACGCGCCGGAAACCCCTCCCCGCGAAATAGGTCTGCGTGGTGGTCGTCAGCAGGTAAACCGCATCAAAACCCATGACCCGCACAAGGGCGAGGAGGCGCTCCGTGAGCGCATTTCCGATCCCCCGCCGGCGCCAATCCGGGGACACCGCCACCGACCGCAACGGGCCGAAGTCGCCGTACGGAGACTCCATACTCTTGCCTCCGGCAACGGCATCATTTCTCTTCCCGGATCTCCTGCTTCATCCGCTCAAACTCTTCCCGGCCAATCTCGCCTTTCGCATACCGCGCTTTGAGGAGGTCTTGGGGGGATTCCCCGGGAATGCTCCTCCCGTGCCTTCCTCCCACGCCGCAGCTGTACTCCCTACACAGGAATCTGGAAACGAGGAAGCAGGCCAACAACGCAAACGCGATGCACACAAGAACGGGGAGAAAACCGGTACACCACGGACTCATCGTCAACACCTCCCTCTCGCATATGGACCATTCCGCAAGGGCCTCTTGAACGTGATGACCCTACTGGCCGCAGCAGATCGAATCTTTCGCTCCAGCTGGAGCAGGGGCCACATCCTTGAGGAACGCCGCAAAGCTGTCCATCTTGGCCGACGCGCCTTTACGGACCTGCTTCCCGACCTCGATCGCCACAGCGACTTCCTCCGCATCCGCTCCGAATTCGAGCGCCTTTGCCGCATGGTACTGCAGGCAGGGCTGACAGTTGGCGGTCACCGACGCCCCCACGGCGATGAGTTCCTTTGTCTTGTTGTCGAGCTTCATGAGCTTATGACCTCCCTGGTTTTTTGGTTCTATAGACGGATGGAGGCCGGAAAAGGATACAGGTGACTATTTCCGGCGAGCGCTCCTCGGCTCGCAGGCCAGTTCATCGCGCTCGTCGCGGTACATGGTGCAGTGGGTGCCCAGGTCTTCTCGAAGTCTGGCCCTTGCCCGATGCAGGCGGATCTTGACCGCCCCCTCGCTCGTCCCGAGCGCGGAGGCGATCTCGGCATTTGTCATCCCGGCCAGTTCACTTAATGCCAAGACTTGCCGGTAGGGCTCCGAAAGGGTCTCGACTCGCCCCCGGATGCATTCGCTCATCTCTTTCCCGATCAGGTACCGCTCGATGGATGCCTGTTCGTCCGGTAGTCGAGAGCAAACATCCGTTGGGTCCTCGTCTGATCCGTGTGCCTGGAACCCGGGCACGCCCTTGTGCCACGCCGGCCTGCCGCGGAGGTGGTCGAGTGCGGCGTTCCGGGCTATCCTGTAAATCCAGGTCCCGATGGCGGAGTCCCCCCGGAAGCCCTCAAGGCCCCGATCCACCCTGAGGAAAACCTCTTGAGCCACCTCTTCCGCATCATTCTCACCCAGGAGGCGTGACAGGAATCGAAGGATCCCCGGATGGAATTTCTCGTAGATCTCCAGGAAAGATCCCTTATCGTCCGTCCTGACATCAGCAGCAGCGATTTCCACGTTCTGCAGCCCTATTCGTTTTAATTCGTCCGGCGAAATCACGTGCCTCACCTCCTGGTTGTCCGAATCGCGGCGTTCTTTTCGCAAGAAGCGCCGATACTCCCTCCTGCCAATCCGCCGAACCCCAGACGCTCCCGAAACACGCACGCTCATCCCCGCCACGCAGGGCGCATTTCATAGCATGGGTACGCTCCTGCAAGTGACTGTCGGATGTAGCCGGTACGTTCATTCTCCAACCGGCTACGCCGGTTTTGCGCCAAAGACGGATATGCTCAGGATCGTCCCGGCCGCCTCCCGCACCGCTTCCACGGGGACATGGAAATTCTCGGCAATGGTTTTTACATAGGTATCCGCCTCGTCCACCCCGACCTCGAACGGACTCTCCTGGACGACCCGTACATCCCGGAACCCCGCCTTTTCCAAGAGCCGTATGTAATCGTCTTTCCTGACAGCCCCAGCGATGCAGCCGGCGTACGCAGCAAGCGACCCGGCCAGGGCCTCCGGAAGATCCCGCGAAAGCACGATGTCCGAGATCATGACCCTCCCCCCCGGCTTGAGCACCCGGTACGCCTCTGCGAAGACCCTTTCCTTGTCCGTGGAAAGGTTGATGACGCAGTTGGAGATGACGGCATCCACGGAACCGTCGGCTGCGGGCAGGTTCTCGATCTCCCCAAGCCGGAGCTCGACATTTTCATAGTTGCCTTTTCGGGCGTTCTCCCGGGCCTTCCCGACCATTTCCGGGGTCATGTCCACGCCGATCACACGCCCTGACGGGCCGACCTCGCGGGCCGCCAAGAAGCAGTCGAAGCCCGCCCCCGAGCCCAGGTCCAGGACCGTCTCCCCTTCCTTGAGGGAGGCCAAAGCGATTGGATTGCCGCATCCCAGGCCCAGGTTGGATCCCGGCGGGACCGCCTTGAGCTCTTCCTCCGAATAGCCGATCCTCTGGCTTGCATCTTCCGGCGTAACGGTGCACCCACAGGAAGTCTCCGGGCCGCAGCAGGAAGATCCCTGCCGTGCGATGCCGGCGTACCGGTCCCGCACATACTTACGGATCTTGCTCTCTTCCATGATCTCCTTCCTCCTTTACCCCTTCGGGAGCAGGTCGCCCATGAGGGGGCCGAGCACTCCCTTGACCATCGTGCTGAGCTCCTCCACCTTGATCAGCGAGAGACAGCACACCTTCCCCTCCTTCTCCCATCCGATCACCGCAAGCTTGTCGCCGCCCTTGATGCCCGCCCTGTCCCGCAGATCCTTGGGGAGCACCATCTGCCCGCGGTCGTCGACCGTAATGAGGGATTCGACCCGGCAGCCGGCGAAGCTTTTCCCCGACGGCCCGCAACAGGAAGCGCCTTTTGTCTTCTTCTCCATCTCCCCTCCTCGCTCCCGTGATGGGGGCATGCCCCTAGTGCTGATATTCCAGCATACACTGAATATCCTACATATTCTGCTTCGCCTGTCAAGCCCCGGGATTCCACTCCTCTGCAGGCCCGACCCGTACCGTAACTCCCTCTCAACCCGATTCCCACATCTTGCGATGCCGAACACAGCGGTCCGTCGTCGCTCTCTTCGATGGCGATCTCGGGAGCATGTGTACGGACCTGGATCCAGACCCCCCTGATGATCGAGAGGAGGGCGAGGACGGTCGCTAATACCATGGGCGCGATGGGGAAGGCGAGCTTGCGCATCAGGTATCCGATCACACCGAACACAAGCGTGATCCAGACGTCGAACATGAAGGAGGGGATTTTTTAAACCTCGGGTTGAACCAAAGATGGGGTGATGCTCACGAGGATCCGAATAGCGTTGCTCTTCTTTCGCCCAACGGCATCTGCCTCCAGCAGACTCGACGCATCAGAGGCGCTGTCTCCTTTGCGGAAACAACGCCCCCGATGGATCCTGACCGTCTCCGAACGCCCTTGCCCTTCGGTTCAGCCCTTTCCCGCCTGGGCGACCTTCATCCCGAGGGTGGACATGATCTCGGTGGCCTTCGCTTTTGCGTTCTTCGCTTTTGCCAACGCGTCGGCGAGGCTCCCTTCCTTGAACGCCTGGCTCGCCTCGTCCCACGCCTTGCTGACTTCGTCGAGGCCGCTCTTCGCGCTTTCGAATTTCGCCTTGTCCAGGTTCTTCGGAAGCTTCTTGGACAAGGCGGCGATGCGGCTCTTGATGTCGGCGATCAGGTTCGGCAGCCCGGCGCTCTGCTCCTCCCAACTCTTCATCAGTTCGTTCTTCTTGGCGACTGCGGCCGCAACGAGGTCCTTCGCCTTGGCAGCTACGCTCGTCGCGGCGGAAGTGGCCCCTGTGTAATCCCCCTTGGCGAAGTTGTCCTTCGCCGCTTTCAGGGAGTCTTCCACGCTCTTGTACTGATCCGGGACGTACTTCATGGCTTCGGCCTTCGACGCGTTCAGGGCCTCTTCCGCCGCCTTGATCGCCTGCTCGGCGGGGACTTTCGCACCGGAGCACGCCCCGAGCACAAAGGCAACCAGCACGACCGCGGTGACAGAAAGAATTCTTTTCATGACGGTTTTCCCTCCTCCTGGGAGATTTCCCGAGCATAGAACGGAATGCAACGACATGGGAAATGTACTCCTTCCTATCGGGAAGAATCAAGCAATACCCTCTCCACGAAACCCCTTTTCCACCCCAAAATCCGAATAGCATTCGCACACCTCGGACCGATTTGAGGGGGGGACGGTCCCTGCGAGAACCCTTCGTCGCCGATATAGTCGATCTTCTTTGTCCCTCCTAATATGTCGGCTCGTACATCTGCGCTTTGACGTGCGCTGCCAGATTGGCAGGCCGGCTTATCGTTGTCAGGCCGCGCTGGAAGGCCAGGTTCGCCACGTCTGTGGCGATGGCGGCGGAGACTTCCCGGATCCGTTTCAGGCTGGGATAGATCCGGCCTTGCGAAAGATCGTCTTCCGTGACAAGGTCCGCCAGCGTCTTTGCGGCCACGAAGAACATCTCGTCAGTCACGCGCGCGGCTTCGCTGGCGATCACGCCCAGGCCTACTCCCGGGAAGATGTATGCGTTGTTGCCTTGCCCGGGCACGAAGATCTTTCCGCCGTAGGTAACCGGCGGGAACGGGCTACCGCTCGCAAAGATAGCGCGCCCCCCCGAGCAGGCATAGGCCTCCTCCGCCGTGCACTCCGACTTCGAAGTGGGGTTCGAGAGGGCAAAGATGATCGGGCGCCGGTTCAGGCGCGCCATTGCCTCGATGACCGGCTTTGTGAACGTGCGCGGCATGCCGGAGACTCCGATGATGGCGGTGGGCGCGAGGGATTCGACGGCCGCCAGGAAATCTGATACGGGGACACCGTCGTGCGCATAGGGCCGCTTGTGCTCAACGAGGTCCGTGCGGCTCTTGACGACGAGGCCCTTCGAGTCCACGAACCAGCACTTGAGTTTGGCTTCTGCCTCCGACATCCCCTCCCTCATTAGCCCGGTCACGATCAGGTCGCCGATGCCGATGCCGGCCTCGCCCGCGCCGAGGAACAGGAACTTCTGATCGGTCAGTTTATTGCCGGTGATGCGCAGGGCCGCGTACAGCCCCGCCAACGTAACACCCGCGGTGCCCTGGATGTCGTCGTCGAACGTGCAGGCGCGGTTCCTGTAACGATGCAACAGCCGGAAGGCATTCGTGTTGCCGAAGTCCTCGAGCTGAATGCAGGCATTCGGGAAGATCTCCTGAACGCCGGTGAAAAATTCGTCCACCAGCTCGTCGTACGCCGCACCGCGCAACCGCCTTTCCGGCAGCCCGATGTAGAGCGGGTCCTTGAGCAACGTCTCGTTATTCGTGCCGACATCCAGCGTGACCGGCAGACATTGCGTGGGGTGGATGCCCGCGCAGACGGTGTACAACGAGAGCTTGCCCACCGGGATGCCCATGCCGTTCGCACCGAGGTCGCCGAGGCCGAGGATCCGTTCGCCGTCGGTGACGACGATCATGCGGACCTCACGGTACGGCCAATTCCGCAGAATCTTCCGGACGCGCCCGCGGTCCTTGAACGAAACATACAACCCGCGCGGGCGGCGGAATATGTGGCCGAATTCCTGACAGCCCTGGCCGACCGTCGGCGTGTAGATGATCGGCATCATCTCGTCGAGGTTGTCCATGACCACCCGGAAGAACAAGTTCTCGTTGCGGTCCTGCAGAGAGACCAGATAGATATACTTCTCGATGTCGGTGGTCTTGCGGCGGACGTTTTCCAGCACGCGCATCACTTGCGTCTCCTGCGTGGACACACGCGGTGGCAGAAGGCCGCGCAGGCCCAATGCATCGCGCTCCGCCTCGGTGAAGGCCGTGCCCTTGTTCAACACCGGATCGTGCAGCAGATCACCGCCGCGTTTGTCATGAAGAGAGACTTGGGCAGGCATGAGTTCACTCCTTGACGGGTCAATCAGGGGTTCTTGGCAAGGTGTCCGATCACCGGGTTAAAAACCTCATTCCGGGAAACATCGCCGGAACTCTGCATATTTCCATGCCCTAATGATAAGGGATCCCTGAAGAGGAGAGAACCGAAATATCGGGCCGACCGTGAGGCTTACCCATCCAAAATCCGATGGAGATGTCCAGTAGATTATTACCCTAAGAGCACGCCGGGTTTTATTTTTTCGGAAACAGATAGTAAATGGGTGAATAACGTCGATCCATTAGAAGACGCATCTTCCTGTCGACAATGGTTAAAGTTGCCCCTCGGAAATGCCGAAAAGATTTCGAGGCTTGCAAATAGGGGGGGACGTCATTTTCGATACCGTATCCGATAAGGGATTTCCCCGGCTCGACTGGGAGAAGATCTTCGACGAGATGCCCGACGCGGTGGCGATCATGGACGAACACCATCGCTTCGAATGGGTCAACCGCGCAATGGCCGCCTTCCTTGGCCGCCCACGGGGAGATATCATCGGCCGGACCTGCCACAAGCTGGTTCTCGACTCCGCGAAGCCTCCCGATTTCTGTCTCCTCCAAAAACTGAAGGCAACCCGCCGGCGCGAGACGATCGAGATCGAGATTCCCGACCGCGGGCTCTGGATCCGGGTGGCCGGGGATCCCCTGTTCGACGGGGACGGGAAGGTCGTCGGGGCGATCCACTACCTATCCGATATCACGCAGGCCAAGCGGGCGCAGGAAAT
>MGQW01000052.1:4850-5695 GCA_001798885.1 Deltaproteobacteria bacterium RBG_16_64_85 | reverse complement strand
TCTGCAACGCCTCGATCGGGGAAACCGCGCACGCCCTGCGAATCGTAGCGGGAGCCGCTTCGGACAACCCCAGGTACCGCACTTTGCCCTGCCGCACGAGGTCCGCCATTGCCCCGACCGTCTCCTCGATGGGCGTGTCGGGGTCGACCCGGTGCTGGTAATACAGGTCGATGACGTCCACCCCGAGGCGGCGCAGGCTGGCCTCGCAACAGGAGCGCACGTACTCGGGCTTCCCGTTGACACCCAGCCAGCTTCCGTCCGCTCCCCGAACGTTTCCGAATTTCGTCGCCAATCCGGCTTGATTCCGGCGATCGCGGATCGCCTTCCCGACAAGTTCCTCGTTGCGTCCCAGCCCGTAGACATCGGCCGTATCGAGGAAATTCATCCCCAGGTCCAGGGCACGGTGGATCGTTCGGATCGATTCCTTCTCGTCGCCCGGACCGTAGAACTCCGACATCCCCATGCACCCCAGGCCCATCCTGGACACCGCAAGGCCGCCGCTACCCAGAGGTCTTTGTCCCATTGCCGTTCTCCCCCTCCCCGATGGTTTCCAGTCTCTCCCGATTTTATCCTTTTCCCATAGATGACGGGCATTGTCCGTCGGCTTCCTATACGATGGAACCATGAGGCAAAGGGGAGGTGCACCATGGAGGACCTGGTCCATGTGGGGGAACGTTTCACGGACGAAGCCCGCTTCAGCAAGGAGGAGATCGCCGAGTTCGCGAGGCTCGCCGGCGACTTCAACCCCCTTCACCACGACGAGGAGTTCGCCAGGGCCACCCGCTTCCGAGGGATCATCGCCTGCGGGCCGCAGACCGCGTCCCGGTTCCTGGGAATGACGGCCA
>MGQW01000052.1:0-4718 GCA_001798885.1 Deltaproteobacteria bacterium RBG_16_64_85 | reverse complement strand
GGAGATCGTGAAGATCGAGGGAAGAGTCACCAACCCGGCGGGCGAAGCGGTCCTTACGGGCACCGGGACGGTCCTGGTGGCCCGGAGTCTCTGAAGAACGGAAACCGTACGGACAGAAAGGGGGGCGATGAATCTCCCCCTCATTTTCTCACCCCGGTACGACATCCGGGTCCTGGGGATCATCGGGCGCGACGGTATCGTGTTTCAAGGGCAGGAGTCATCGGGAGGCATCGCGGATACCTCCGCACGCATTCCGGTTCCCGGAATCGATCCTGACGATCGAATCCCACGCTTCGCTCAATGGCCGGCGGCATCTCCCCACAACTGCTTGAGCCGCCGGTCGCGACCGCACCCGGCGCGGTAGTACTTGTACCGGATCGGGTTTTTCTTGTAGTAGTGCTGGTGATACTCTTCCGCCGGATAAAATTCGCCCGCCGGCGCGATCCCGGTGACGATCGGTTCCGGGAAGGGCTTGGTCTTCGCAAGCTCCTCCTTCGATTGTTCGGCCAACAGTCGCTGCTCTTCGCTGTGGTAGAAGATGGCCGTGCGGTACTGGGACCCCACGTCGCAGAACTGCCGGTCCTTGACAGTCGGGTCGACGTTTCGCCAGAAGATCCCGAGAAGCTTCCCGTAGCCGGTCTTGGAGGGATCGAACACGATCTGGACCGCTTCGGCATGGCCGGTTCTCCCCGCGGACACCTGCTCGTAGGTCGGATTCTCCACGGTCCCGCCGGCGTACCCGACGGTGACCGAGACCACCCCGGGAAGGGTGTCGAACGGCGCCTCCATGCACCAGAAGCAGCCGCCGGCAAAGGTCGCCTTCTCCCGTTTCCCGGCAGCCGGTTCCCTGGTTTCCGCCTTTGAACCGCTGCCGGTCATGACCGTTGTGGATGCGATGAACACGAACGATAGGATGATCAACGATAACGTCAACTTTGACATCGTCCTGCTCCTTCCCCGGGATATCCGGTATTCAACGCGATCGGCCGCCGGCAGACTCTTCCTTTTCCGATTGATCCGCCTTGGCAAAAGCAAGGGCCGCCGAATTGATGCAGTAGCGGAGCCCGGTCGGTTTCGGGCCATCCTTGAACACGTGGCCCAGATGCGCATCGCATCTCGCGCACAACACCTCCGTCCTCGTCATGAACCAGCCCGTGTCGGTTTCGGTGCGCACGTTCTCCGCCGCGACCGGCTCATAGAAGCTCGGCCAACCGGTTCCGGATTCGAACTTGGTCTCCGACCGGAACAGGTCGGTCCCGCAGCAGACACACCGGTAGATCCCCTTCCCGTCGTGGTTCCAGTACGTCCCGGTGAACGCCCTCTCGGTCCCCTTCTTCCGGGTGATCTGGAACTGCTCGGGCGAAAGGATCTTCTTCCACTCCTGCTCCGTCTTATGGACTTTATCGGCCATGACATACCCCTCCTGCGCAGCGGAATAGAGTTTGATTTTCTGTGGCCCCGTCCCTTTCATGTCCGTGCGAGCCGGCGAACCTTCCGTGCCGCGTGCCATGCCGCGCGGGAGAGCAATACCCAGCAAGGTCCCTCCCGCCAGAAGAGCGGCATACCGGAGGAATTCTCCCCTTCCCATTTTCCACATCATCACAGTGTCCATCGTGTATGTGCCTCCTCTCTTTCCCGTAAAGATGTATTCGGGGGCGACTCTGCTTCGCCCGCCCCGTATCTTCCATGCTGACGCGCCGGGATCACGTGGACGTAACGGAAAGATCACATTTCGATCACGGAAAATTCGGGGGGACATGCGACGGTAAGCGATGGTGGACGAAGGTGCGGTTCCGCTCGGGCGTAGGGGCTGCGCTTATTCCCCCGGCCGGCCGGCCGGCAGGGTGAATTCGAACGTCGACCCGGCGCCGACCGCGCTTTCGGCCGAAAGATCGCTTCCGTGCAGTTCGAGGATCCTGCGGGCGATGACCAGGCCCAGCCCGGCCTCCTCCCCGTCCTTCCCCGCGTAGGCGTATCTTCCCGCCACGGGATCGAGCAGGCGGGAAAGACGTTCGCGGGGGATCCCGCATCCGGTGTCCGAGACCCGGACGGTCACCCCTGCCTCCTTCCCCTCCGCCTCGATGGCGATCTCCCCTCCTTCCGGGGTGTGCCGCAGGGCGTTGCCGACCAGGTTCTGCAGAACCCGCTCGATCAGGCCGATGTCGGCGAAGGCGAACGGGATCCCCTCCGCGATCCGCATGGACAGACGGATCCTTTTATCCTCCGCGTCGAGCCGGAACTTCTGCAGGATGTCCTGGACCAGGTCGCCCAGCGAAAACCGTTCCTTGCGGACCGCGACATCCGGCGAATCGAGCGTGGCCAGCTCGAACAGCTCGGAGACCAGTGTGGAGAGCCGCCGGCAGTGTCCCACGGCGGTCCTCAGATACTCCTTCCGCTCCTCGGGGGAAAGCCCGCCCTCCTTGAGGGAGAGCGTTTCGAGATACCCCTGCAGGGAGGTCAGCGGGGTACGCAGGTCGTGGGAAACGTGGGTCAACAGCTCCCGCCGAAGGCGGTCGGCCTCCCGCAGTTCCCGGATCTGCCGGACGATCCGCTCCGCCATCTCCGCGAAGGCGGCCCCCAGCCGCTCGATCTCGTCCCCCTTGCCGACGGCGAACCGTCCCTCGATCCCGGGGGGGTCGGAGAACCCGCTTCGCTGGAACTCCTCCACCGCCATGGCGAGCTTGCGGTGCCGGTAAGTGAGCCGGGAGAAGAGGAGCAGGCCGGTCAACAGCGCGAAGAGAACCCCGCCGGCGGCAGCCCAGGCGGAAAGACGCACGATGTAGCTCCCCTGGAGCATCCGGGAGACCGTTTCGAACTCCTCGCCGCTCAGGATCACGTAGAGATACCCTTCCACCGGCCCCTCCACGGGCACCGGCGCGACGGAGAAAACATTCCTCCGCTCGGGGCTGCGCGGGTCGTCCCCCAGGATGGGGAAGGTGTCCTGCCCGGCCAGGAACTGCCGAAGGGGCGCCAGCGACACCCGGTCGAGTTTCACCTTCCCGGGGGGGGCGGAGTAGGAGAGAATCCCCCCTTCCTTGTCGAGGAGGTAGACCTCGATGCCGGGATGGACAGCCATCAGCATGTGGAAGACCTCCCGGATCGCGAGATCCTGGACGCGCCCCTCCTCGATCAGCGGGTTCTCGGCGGCGATATGCCGGGCGAGGGAACGGTTGAGCTTCTGGGTCATCTCCTGGAGGTGGACGCGCGTCGTGAAGAGGGTGAGCAGGACGAAGAGGATCCCGATTCCGAAGAAGAGGAGCGCCAGGACGGCGGAGAGCTTCCCGTAGAGCGTCCGGAACATCGGCTACCCCGTTTCCCGTTCCCCGGGCTCGGCGAAGAGGTAGCCGGCCCCTCGCACCGTCAGGATGTAACGGGGCTTGGCCGGGTTCTTCTCGATCTTTTCCCGCAACCGGTTGATGTGGGAGTTCACGGTGTGTTCGTACCCTTGATAGCTGTACCCCCAGACCTTGTCCAGGAGCTGGGCCCGTGTGTACACCCGGCCGGGATGGCGGGCGAATTCCAGCAAAAGGTCGAATTCCCGCGCGGTGACATGCACGGGGCTCCCCTGAACGGTCACCCTCCGTTTCTCCGGGTCGATCACCAGGTCGCCCGATTCGATCTTCCTCTGCGGCGCCGCCGGATCCTTCGCGCGAAGCGCTTCCACCCTGCGGAAAAGGGCCTTCACCCTCGCCAGGAGCTCGCGGACGTTGAACGGTTTCGTGAGGTAGTCGTCCGCCCCCATCTCCAGCCCCACGATCCGGTCCACATCCGTCGATTTCGCGGTAAGCATCAGGATGGGAGTGTAGTCCTTCCGGTTTCGAATCCCCCGGCACACCTCCAGCCCATCCATCCCGGGGAGGATGAGGTCCAGGATGACGATGTCGAAGGGCTTCGAGAGGGCCTGTGCCAGACCCGTCTTCCCGTCGGATGCGACGGCCACCGAATATCCCTCGTCCCGGAGATGGAGGTCCAGCAGGCGGGCGATATCCTTGTCGTCTTCGATCACGAGGACATTGCGGGACATGGTCCATCGTACCATCAACGATGACCCGCATCCGCTCGCCCCGGATCCACCCCGTCGCGCTCGTCCGGATGGCGCCCTCCCGGATCCGCGCCCCGGTGAAATCCGACCCGAATCATGGTCCATTTCGAATCGGGAGGGAACAGGCGGGATCCCTGGAAATTCCCTTCGGGGGCATAACACTCAACCGCCGGGATATTCAGGGGAAAGGCATGGTTTGGTGGCTTCTCTTCGCAGCCGGGTGGACCATGTTTGCGCTATGGCGTTCGATGGTCATCACGCTCCGACAGACCGATATCGTCCTCGTTGTTTCCGAGGGTCACACCGCCGCCTCCCCCGCCTCGATCTCCACGGTCAACCGTTCGGTTCCCCTCAACACCTCGAGGCGTATCAGGCTCCCGACATCCACCTCGGAGAGGAGACGGTGGAGGTCGTCCACGCTTTGCACGGGAAGGCCGTTCATTGCCACCACGACGTCTCCGGGCAGAACTCCGCCCGCCTCCGCCGGCCCCCCGGAGGAGAGGGAAACCACTTCCACGCCGGACTCCCGGGACAAGTTGAAAAACCGCACGACGCGCCTTGGCAGGGGGCGCGGCCTCCCGGAGATCCCCAGGTATCCCCTGCGAACTTTCCCGCTGGTCAGCAACTGGGACACCACATGGCGGGCCATGTTGGAGGGCACGGCGAACCCGATACC
>MGQW01000051.1 GCA_001798885.1 Deltaproteobacteria bacterium RBG_16_64_85 | reverse complement strand
TCAACGAGGTGCAGCGCCAATTCGCGATGCCGGGGCCGGCGGAGAACCTCACCGAGCAGTACCTCCGGTACACCTATCCCTACTCCTTCTTCGAACGCCTCGAGGACATTCGCAGGGAAACGGGCCGCCGCCGGGTGCGGGGGATCGTCCATTACGTCCAGTCGTTCTGCTTCCGGCAGATCGAGGACATCCTCCTGCGCAAGGAGATCAGGCTTCCGGTGCTCACGCTGGAGGGGGACATGCCAGGGCCCCTCGACGGGAGGACCCGGATCCGGATCCAGGCATTCATCGAAATGTTGGGGGGTGGCGGGGGTACTCGGGCAGGGGACACTTCGGCGGGCACACGTTAGGCGGCTTTGCCTTCCATACCCGTTGCAAACCCTGCACGAAAGGAGGATCTCGGTACGGTGCGGCTACCAGACGCCCGTCATCAGGTATTCGTGCATGGCCGCCGCCGCCTTGCGGCCGGCCCCCATGGCGAGGATGACGGTGGCTGCGCCGATGACGATGTCGCCCCCGGCGAAGACCCCCTTCTTGCTCGTCTTCCCCGTCTCCTGATCGGCCAGGATGTTCCCCCACTTGTTCGTGTTCAGGCCCGGGGTCGTGGCCGGGACCAGCGGATTGGCGCCGTTGCCGATGGACATGACGACGGTGTCCACGGAGAGCCGGAACTCGGAGCCCTGGATGGGCACCGGCCGCCGCCGCCCCGAGGAGTCGGGCTCGCCCAGCTCCATCCTCTGGCACTCGATCTCGGTCACCCACGCCTCGTCGTTCCCGAGGAACCGGAGGGGGTTGGTGAGGAGGTGGAACTCGATCCCCTCCTCCTCGGCATGGTGGATCTCCTCGATCCTCGCGGGCATCTCCTTCTTGGACCGGCGGTAGACGACGTACACCTTCTCCGCCCCCATCCGCAACGCGGTGCGCGCCGCGTCCATCGCCACGTTCCCGCCGCCCACCACCGCCACGTGGCGTCCGCGCGTGAGAGGCGTGTCGGCATGGGGGAACAGGTACGCCTTCATCAGGTTGGCGCGCGTCAAGAACTCGTTGGCCGAATAGATCCCGATCAGGTTCTCGCCCGGGATATTCATGAAATAGGGAAGGCCCGCGCCGGTACCGATGAAGCAGGTTTGGAACCCCTCCTCGCCCAGCAGTTCGTCGATCGTGATCGACTTGCCGATCACCGCGTTGCACTCGAGCTTGGCGCCGAGCTTGCAAATGTAATCGACCTCCGCCTGTACGATGTCCTTGGGCAGGCGGAACTCCGGGATGCCGTACATGAGGACCCCGCCCGGCTTGTGGAGCGCCTCGAAGATCGTCACGTCGTGACCGAGCTTGACCAGGTCTCCCGCCACGGTCAGTCCGGCGGGACCGGCGCCGACGATCGCCACGCGCTTCCCCGTGGGAGGGGCAACCTCGGGGATCTCCACGTTGCCGGTCACCCGCTCGAAGTCGGCGACGAACCGCTCGAGACGCCCGACGGCCACCGGCTCGTACTTCTTGCCCAGAACACAGGGCATCTCGCACTGCTCCTCCTGCGGGCAGACGCGGCCGCACACCGCGGGGAGGGCGTTCGTCTCCTTGATCTTCCTCGCCGCCTCGATGAACTTCCCCCGGCGCACGAGGTCGATGAATTCGGGGATCTGAACCTCGACCGGGCATCCCTTTATGCAGGCCGGGTTCTTGCACTGGATGCAGCGGCTGGCCTCGAGGATGGCCAGGTCCGGGGTGAGGCCGTAAGGCACTTCCCGGAAGTTCTTGACGCGAACCTGGGGCGGCTGCTCCGGCATCGGCTGCCGGGGGATGCTTCCAGCCTTCGGACGGCGGGTTGTCGGGGTCCGGGGCACGTCGGTCATCCGTTTGCACCTCCTGTCGTCACGACTGCCGGTCCCGGGGTCCCGGACGTTTCCCCATGGGGGGGGCGGTCGACTCCATGCACTTGCCGCCTTTGTGCAGGAGCTTGTCCATCGCTTCCTTCTCCTCCTTCAGGAACTTGTCCATCGATTCCTTTTCCTCCTTCAGGTAGGCGCGGTTGCGCATCACCAGCTCTTTGAAGTCCACCTCGTGCCCGTCGAACTCCGGACCGTCCACGCAGACGAACTTCGTCTTGCCGCCGACGGACACCCGGCACGCCCCGCACATCCCCGTGGCGTCCACCATGATGGGATTCAGGCTGACGACCGTCTTGATCGCGTGGGGGCGGGTCACCTCGGCCACCGCCTTCATCATCGGCACCGGGCCGATGGCGATGCACAGGTCGATCTTCGTCCCGGCGTCGATCAGCTCCTGCAGGGCGGTCGTTACGAACCCTTTCTTTGCGTACGAGCCGTCATCGGTGGTTACGGTGATCTGATCGGAGATCGCTTTCATCTCCTCCTCGAGGATGAGAAGATCCTTCGTCCTGGCCCCGACGATCGAGATCAGGCGGTTTCCCGCCTTCTTGAAAGCGGTCGCGATGGGAAGAAGGGGCGCCGCGCCGATCCCGCCGCCGATGCCCACGACGGTTCCGAGGTTCTCCACATGGGTCGGCAACCCCAGGGGACCGACGACGTCCAGCACGGTATCCCCCGCCTTCAATCCGGCCAGTTCGGCCGTCGATTTTCCGACCGCCTGGAAGATGATCGTCACGGTGCCTTCCGAAGTGTCGGAATCGACGATGGTCAGGGGGATCCGTTCGCCCATCTCCCCCCGTCGTATGACGAGGAATTGCCCGGCCTTGCGCTTGCGCGCGATCCGGGGCGCCGCGATCCTCTGGAGGATGACGTTCTTGGCGATTTCTCTGCTTTCGACGATCGGGAACAAGTAGGTTCCTCCGCTTCCGCCGGAAGGTGAGGTGGACTTGCACGGTGTCGTTTCCGTTTTGGCAGGGCCTAACCGGCATTAAATCGGTGGAAGGTTACCCCTTTCCCGGGAAACAATCAAGTGGAAAAGGAGGACCGGATATCCCGCCATAAAACGTCGATCCCCTCGCGCGTCTTGGCCGACACCAGCAGCGGAGCACCGGTTCCGAACCCTTCAGGTCCCTCGAAACGGGTGGCGGCGGCCGCCCTTTCCGCCGCGGAGAGCTTGTCGACCTTCGTCCCCACCCAACGGCAGGGGATGCCGAGCTCCGAAAGATAAGAGGAGAGCATCCGTTCCTCCCCCTCCGGGCCCCTGCGGACGTCCACCAGCAAGTAGACCTTCCGAAGCCTGCGGCACGATGAAAGGTATCCCTCGACCAGGTTTTTCCAGGCCTCCCGCTCCTCCCGGGAAACCTTCGCGTACCCGTAGCCCGGAAGGTCGACGAAGGCGAACTTTCCCTCAATATCGAAGAAGGCCAGCCCCCGGGTCCGGCCGGGTGTCCTGCTGACATGGGCGAGCCGCTTTTGGCCGACGAGGGCGTTCAGCAGAGAGGATTTCCCCACGTTCGAACGGCCCGCGAACGCCACCTGCGGGAGCGTGACCCTGGGCCATCCCTCCCCCGTCGGGTCGAACAGCAGGAAACGCGTGGGGGAAGTCAGGACCGTCCCTCCTCACCGTTTCAGGACGGCCTGGACGGCTTTTTCAAGGTCTTCTTCCTTCATGCGCCCCGCCCTGGCGAGGGCGATTTTTCCCGTTCTGTCGATCAGAAAAAGTGTCGGCGTCCCCGCCACTCCGAAAGGGTCGGCCGCCTTGAACGCCTCCCTGGAGTCGAGCTCGTCGATCAGCACCTTGAACGTGTACCCCTCCTGCTTCACGAATCCCAGGATGCTGCTTTTCAGCGGTTCGCCGTCGATGTTGACAGCGACAACGTCAAGGCCTGCGTCCCTGTACCGGGAGTGCATCTTCTGGACGATCGGCATCTCGAACCGGCACGGTTCACAGAAGATCGACCAGAAAACGAAAAGCACCGGTTTCTTCCCCCTTTGCTCGGCGAAAAGGTACGGGATCCCTTCCGTATCCTTGAGGCTGAACTCGGGGGCGAGGACCCCCACGTCGAGCATCCTCATCTCCTCGTTCATCGGGGTGCCCGGCGACAGCTGGGGGATCGCCTTTTCCTGCGCCAGGGCGGCCCCCATCCCAAGGACGAGACAGCCGACGCACAAAGCATGGACCAATGGGAGGTCTCTCATCATACCTTCGGCAGCAGCGACTCGTTGACCGTGATCTTCGCCTTGTTCTTCAACTCCTGGACATAGTCCTCGAGCGCCTTCTTCCGCTTGTTGTTCTGGAGAAAGCCCCGTAACTGCTCCTTCACCGCAGAGAGCGGGACCTGCTTTCCATTCCGGACGAGCATCTTGGCGTGCTCGGCGTAGGCCTCCCCGATCTCCTTGTCCGTGACGGAAACCTCCTTGGGAACCACCTTGTCCGCCAGCAGACTGATGAGGATCGACCGCTCCAGTTCTTTCCTGACCGCTTTCGCCGGTTCCGATCCTTCCATCCCCTTTCTCTTCGCGACCGCGGCGAGCGCCCGCCCCGTCAATTCCCTGTCCAATATCTTTTCGATCACCATCGGGTTTTTCGACAGCTCCCGTGCGCCATGGGGGCCGTCGGGGGAGATGGCGCCGATCGACCGCTTCACATCGCCGTAGCTGACCTTTTCCTCTCCGACCGCCCCCAGGACCACGTTGTCGTCCACCTTATCCCCTTTGCCGATCTTCTGGATCAGATCCTTGTTGATGGAGGGAGGAGTTTCCTTTTTCGCGGCGTCGATCAGGTCTCCCTCGACCTTACGGGTCTGCTTTTCCAAGATCATCTGACTGGCCCGGGCATTCGCATCCTGCTCGGAAATGTTGTTGTCTGCCTGCCTGAGCTTCCTGGCCTCCCCCTGGACCTCTTTTTCCTCCGCCTTTCCCTTGGACTCGATCTCCCTGCGAAAGAGGGCCGTGATGAGAATGCCCTGCTCGCTCTGGGCGAGGGCCTGCCGGAACTCCGCGGTGTTGTCCAGTCCCTTCCCCCTTGCCTCCTGCGCGAGGAGGCGACCCGCTACCAGGCGGTCCAGAGCCTCCTTCTTCCGCTCGGCAGGCACGTTCCCGGCCGGAGCCGCCCCTCCCCGGATTCCGAGAAATTCGCGCAACTCCGAAACCTTGATATCCTCCCCGTTCACCGACGCCACCGTTTCGTTCCCTGGGTCCGACTTGGAGCAGCCGGCGATGACCCCCGTCAGCGCAACGACGAAAAGAATGAAGACAGCACTCCGAAATGATCCCCTCACGTTATTCTCTCCTCTCGATGGACGAACTGTAAGCCTCCGGACGATCTGCGATGCCGCCTCGCCTGCGGCAAAAAGTCAACGTTCCAGGTTTCGGCCCCCGGTCGCGGCCGGCCGTTCCGTGCCAGGCAGTTCTGCCCCGCCATTCAGGCCGTAGACGGGGTAAGCAAGCCCGGGACAGCCGGAAAGACAACCCTTCAGCCGGTCGCACGGCTCGCAGGAAGCAGGCACGGCACGGAGCACATCGAGGATCTGCCCCCTGGCGGGCGAACGCCAGATCTTCTCGAAGGTCTTCTCCTGGAGGTTCCCGAGCCGGACGGGGAGGGAGTCGCACGGATAAACGTTACCCTCCCAGTCGACGTAGGCGAGAGCCGAGGCGGCCCGGCATCCCGAAAAGCAGACCCCCTCTCCCGCCTCATCTGAAAAAACGCCTCGCAGAAGTTTCCAGAAGAAATAATCGTGCACGACCAGCTTCTTCCCGGATAGCGGGATCTCAAGGCGCGAAATGATTCCCGCCGCTGCCTGAAGCTGTTCCCGGCCCAGGACGGGGACGTGACCCGCCTCCGCAAGAGCGCGGATCGCGTTGACGTTCGACAGATGGATCGCGCGCGCGTTGCTTTCGGCGAATTCTTCCAGGACATCGGGAAGACGGGCCAGCGAGTCCCCGTCGACCGTCATGGAGATCGATTCCGCCCCCGGCGGAAGTTGCCCGAGGAACGGCTCCATGGCGTCCACCTGCCAGATGAAATCCATGGCATATCCGCGCAGCGCGACCGAGGCCGCACCGGGGAACACCCGCAACGTGGTCTCGACCCGGGGATTGCACTTGTGGATCTCCGTGAAGATCGCGGGAAGCTCGTGGAGCCCTTTTCCCCCCTCGATTCTCAGCTCGACAACCCGGGGGGACGCCTCGCGGATCTGTCGCGCGATCCGCTTCGTCCGCCCGGCATTTCCGTGGAAATCGATGTCCCACCGGACGCATGCCGGCATGGATTCGCCCAACCGCCGCCTCCCTGATCATTGTCTCCTCATTGTAACCCATCCGCGCTCCCCGATCCCCTCGAGGAACTCCATTACGGCCTCCCGCGTTTCCTCCGGCTCCCAGCCGAACAGCTCGGCGATCTCCACGGAGATCTTCTCCGCCGAGTTGATCCCGTTGATCCGGGTCCAGATCTCCGCCCCCACGAGGTTCAACTGATGGATGGACTCGCCGACCACCAGGGTAAGGACGCCCAGGTCCTCATACTCCTCTTCCATCCTGGCCTTGTCCCACGCCAACGCATGGATCCCTTTTTCCAGACGCCAGACGACCTCCGGATTCCGCTTGGGCCGCATCGGGGTCACGCATCGAGTACGCGAATCTGCGCGGGGGATGCCACACCGAGCTTGCCGTCGAGCGCCTTCTGGATGTGCGCCACGTCCCGGGCCTTCAATCCGAAGACCTTCTCCGCGGCCACCACGTCCGCCGCAACGACGTCCGCCGAGGCGAAGATCTCCCCCAGCGCGCGCACGTCGGCGAGGTTGCCGCCGGACGGCCCGTTGCGCAGAAGCACGCGCGTGGCATCGATGACGGTAAGGCTTGAAGGAAGCCGCCGGTTGAGGTCCACCAAGCACTCCGGCAGGTTGAAGTGGATCTGCCCCCGGTTCCCTCCCATGACCCCCATCATGTTCTTCAAGCCCAGGGTGACGGTGGCCAGCGAGTGGTGCTTGGCCACGGGGACGTTGATGATCCTGTCCGCCTCCATCGCGTCGCGGTAGAGGTCCCATTCCTTCATGGCGAGCGCTCCCGGGATCGACGTCCGCTGGAACTTCCGTTCCTCGACGTGGTAGATCCGCACCGTGCCCGAGGCGCCGTGCTTCTTACCGAATGCCTCGACGGCCGCCGGGATTCCGCTGCTCGCATAGCATCGCCTCGGCTCGTTGCAGGTGCGGTCGAAGATGCGCACCTCCTTCGCGCCTGCGGAAAGGCACATCTCCGCCAGCGCGACGACAACGGCCGGGTCCGTGTTGGCCGCCTGATCGGGCGTCCGGTCCCACCCGATGTTCGGCTTGAGGACGACCACATCGCCCCGCGAGACGAAGGACTTGATCCCTCCGAGCGCCGAGACCGCCCTGCGGACGTTCTCCCCGGGGTTTGCCCCGGACGCGGAGGCCACCGTCGCACCGATTCCTTGCGCGGCGGCCGTTTCGGGGAAGGACGGGAGTCCGCCCCGGAGCCAGCCGCCCCCGCCGGCCGCAAGCATCCCGGCGGTCCCTCCCGCAACCTGCAGGAATTTCCTCCGGCTCCAAAGGCACTTCTCCATGGGTCCTCCTGTCTGTCGTCGCCGAAACGGGGGTCGGAATGAGGAGGTCCGGGGACCGTCCTCCCGTGCCCCGCAGAACATGATACGCGGGCTCGCGGGGGATTTCCACAACGGGAAGCGGCTATGCTATAAGTCTAGAAATCGATGGAACGAAAGAATCCATTTTGAAAACAGCCGATCACAGGACTTCCCCCCGCGTGCTGGTCGCCATCCCCGCCTATCGGGAAGAGAGATCGATCGGGGCGGTCGTCGCCGCGATCCAACATAAATTTTCCTACGACGTGCTGGTCGTCAATGACGGCTCCCCCGACGGAACCTCCGCTGCCGCAAGGCATGCGGGGGCCATTGTTCTCGACCTCCCCTGCAACCTGGGGATCGGCGGCGCTGTCCAGACGGCTTTCCTTTACGCCATGAACGGCGGCTATGACGCACTCGTCCGGATCGATGGGGACGGGCAGCACGAGATCGACGATATCCCTTCCGTCCTGAAGCCGATCCTCGACGAACATGCCGATGCCGTAATCGGATCGAGATTCCTCGGGGAGAAGGAATACCGGATTTCCATCCCCAGGATCTTCGGCATTCATTTCTTTCGGCTCCTGGTCGGTCTCTTCACCGGATACCGGGTCACGGATCCGACATCGGGCTTTTTCGCCATCAACCGGCGCCTGATCGAGTTCTACTCGTACCACTACCCATCCGACTACCCGGAAGTGGACGCCTACATCCTGATGCACCGCCTGGGGGCAAGGACCGTGGAAGTCCCGGTCCGGATGCATGCGCGGGCCGAGGGAAAATCCTCTATTACAACATTCGACGCGTTATATTATATGGTTAAGGTTACGCTTTCTTTCCTGATCAACGCCATTAGGAGATTCGGTTGAACCGGATTACTCTCCTGTCGGTGTGCATGTCCGTTGCCCTCCTTGTCTATATCCTGGAGATGGTCCGGCGGCGGCGGCTCCGGGAGGAATATTCCATTCTGTGGCTCTTTGGAAGCCTGGTCATCCTGATCCTGTCGGTGAAGCGGGATTGGCTGGCGCGACTGTCGTTCTCCGCCGGGATCGCCTATCCTCCCTCCTTCCTGTTCCTCGTCGGTATCCTCTTCATCCTTCTTATCCTGATCCATTTTTCGATCGCGATCTCCAAACTTCACCAGATGAACAAGAGGATGGCCCAGGAGCTGGCGCTGCTGAAGGAAAGCGCGGAAAAGGGCGAGGGCGGGGGAACCCTCCAGCCTTGAAGTCAGGGCCGGTCGCACCCTTCTTCTCGATCCTCCTCCTGAACTGGAACGGGAAACACCTCCTCCAGGAGTGTGTGGATTCCGTTCTTGAACAGAGCGATCGCGATTTCGAAATCCTCGTGGTCGATAACGGCTCGACGGATGGCTCCGCTGAATTCATCCGGGCCGAATACGGAGACCGCGTCCGGCTGGTCCTTTTGGAGAAGAACCTCGGTTTTTCCGGCGGGAACAACGTGGGCATCGGACGGGCGCGCGGAAGGTGGGTGGTCTTTCTCAACAACGACACCCGGGTCGACTCCCGCTGGCTGGAGGAGCTTCACTCCGCCGCCGGCCGCTACCCGGAAGTTCCGGTTTTCGCGTGCAAGGTGCTGAATTATTTCCGACGGGATGAGATCGACACGGTGGGCCATCTTCTATACCCGGATGGAATCAGCCGCGGGAGGGGAAGACTCGAGAAGGACACGGGTCAATACGACCGGGAGGAGGAAGTCATTTTCCCCAGTGGGTGCGCCGCTGCCTACCGGAAAGATCTGCTGGATGCCATCGGGGGGTTCGATGAATCCTTCTTCGCATATGGAGACGATACGGAACTCGGTCTCCGGGCAAGGATCTACGGAGCGCGGTGCATGCTCGTCCCCAAAGCCGTTGTGTTCCATAAGTACTCCGCCACGGTCGGCACCTATTCCGAGTTCAAGGTGTACCAGGTGGAGCGCAACCGGTTCTGGGTGATGGTCAAGTATTTCCCTTTACGGTGGATCCTTGTGTCCCCCTTCTACACCGGATACAGGATGGCGCACCATTTCCTCGCAGCCCTTCGCCGCAAGGGAGCTTCCGGCAAATTCGCGGAAGACCGATCTTCCTTGAGGCTCATCCGGATCGTCCTCCGCGCTTACAGAGACGCATTGGCAAAGTTGCCCGCCGTTCTCGCCGAGCGCCGCAGGCTCCGGAGATTGCGAAACGTCACCTCCGGACAGTTTGCGGAATGGATCAAGCGTTTTCGCCTGACGGCGGCGGAAGTGGCGTGGAAAGACTAGTCGTTCTTCAAGCTCTTTCCGGAAGACCATGAATCAAGGCTGGATGAAATATCTGCCGCTCTTTATCAGGCAACAACTTGAAGAGCGCCTGTATCTCCAAAATGTGATGAGCAATTTGGGCTGGCTCCTTGCAGACAAGATCCTTCGCATGGGAGTGGGTCTTTTTGTCGGCGTCTGGCTTGCACGCTACCTTGGGCCCGAGCAGTTCGGCCTGTGGAATTTTACCATCGCTTTCGTTTCCCTGTTTTCCGCGATTGCCGCTTTGGGTCTCGACGGCATCGTGGTGCGCGATCTCGTACGCGACCCCTCCAGCAAGGATGAGATTCTTGGCACCGCTTTCGTCCTGAAGTTGTTGGGTGGTGCGTTGACGTTATTTCTCGTCATCGCGTCGTTCTCCCTGATCCGACCCCAGGACGAACTGGCCCGCTGGCTGGTTCTGATTGCCGCGGCAGGAATGATTTTCAATGCCTTTGACACGCTCGATTTCTGGTTCCAATCGCAGGTCCAATCGAAATATACCGTGTATGCGAAGAATTCCGCGTTCCTTATCGTGTCGGTCGTCAAAGTCTTCCTGATCCTGGTGAAGGCGCCTCTCGTCGCTTTTGCCTGTGCAGGGCTCGCCGAGATTGTGATCGGGTCGGCAGGAATGTTGGTTACCTATCGAATCAGCGGTCATCCTGTAAGATGCTGGAAAAGCAATGTCCCGCGCGCAATCGGTATGCTGAAGGACAGCTGGCCGCTGATATTGTCCGGCGTTGCCATCATGATCTACATGCGGATCGATCAAGTCATGATCGGTGAAATGGCAGGAGACAAGGAGGTGGGAATTTACTCCGTTGCGGTCCAACTGGTCGAGGCATGGTACTTCCTGCCTGGCATCATTATTTCCTCCGTGTTCCCCAGCATCGTGGAAGCCAGGGCCATGGGCGATACCGTATTTTACGAGAGACTTCAAAAGCTTTACAATTTCCTTGCTCTGATGGCCTATGTCGTCGCGATCCCGGTGACGTTCCTTGCCGGCTGGGTCGTTAAGATATTATTCGGGGTCCCGTACGCCAAGGCCGGCCCCATGCTCTCATTGCTCATCTGGTCCGTCTTGTTCACCAACCTCGGGGTAGCCCGGAGCACGTTCCTTACCGCCATGAACTGGACAAAGATCCACCTGATGACCGTCTCTTTGGGTTGCATCATCAATGTCGGCCTGAATTACATCTTGATCCCACGATATGGCGGGATGGGAGCGGTAATTGCCTCTTGCATTGCCTACTGGTTTGCGGCGCACGGATCGTGTTTCCTCTATAAGCCGTTACATAAAACAGGTTCAATGCTGACGAAAGCCATCCTCTTTCCGAAATTCTGGTAATGAATAAACCAAGAATCAACATAGGAAATATCGCAGGGAATGGTATGAAAAGATGAAGCTTCGGGTCCCGCCGAACGTTGAACTCCATCCTATCGACCTCCGGTATGGCGGGGAATATTCGAAGAAAATATCGGAATACGTCGGAAGGTTCGACATCGTCGTCATAGATGGAAGGGACAGGGCAAATTGTTCGAAAAAATGCGTGAATTCCTTAAAAAAAGCGGAGGGATGATTTTGGACAACAGCAACAGAGATTGCCACAATGAAGATAATTGCTTGAGGATATGAAGAATGTCAGCGTTCGTTGAAAATATCAAGAAATTATTAAATTCGACACTGGATATCGGAAATGAGGAAAAGAATCTTCTGAGGTTTACAAGTTCTATCAAATTGTCCCAAGGGCAAATAGTACTGGATATAGGCTGCGGCTACGGGAGAAAGATGATGTTATTACGTTCCAAGGGATTTGAGGTAATAGGGATCGATATAAATCCGGATATCGTTAAAACCAATCTCGAGGCAGGATTAAATTGCATGACGCTGCAGGAATTCGACAAAACAAGGAACACCTTCGACGTTATGCTGATGTCCCATATCATCGAACATTTTCAACCTTCTGATTTATTTAAATTCTTGGACGACTGCCTGGATCGTCTGAAGCCGGGCGGTCATATTATTATTACCACGCCACTTAATTCTTCTTATTTTTTTGATGATTTTGATCATGTAAAACCTTACCATCCTATTGGAATCGGTATGGTATTTGGTCCCGGTTTATCTCAAATTCGATTTTCTGCCCGGAATCGGATAAATCTTGTCGATCTATGGTTTCGAAAATGCCCTTACAGACTTCGTTTCTATCCAGGATTATATCTTGGAAAATATTCTCGGATTCCGATAATCATCAATCTAATATATGCCATCCTTTTTAGGGCCAGTTTTGGACTTATCGGCAGGAAGGATGGTTGGATGGGACTTTATAGAAAGGAGAATGAAGAATCAGGCACACCATGAAATTAGCTCCGATAACATTGTTCGCATATAAAAGGCTTTGGCATACACGGGCAACCGTCGAGGCATTGCAAAAAAATGTGCTGGCGATGGAATGCGAATTGATCGTGTTTTCGGACGGACCAAGGACCAACGCGGATAAGGCAGATGTCCTATCCGTACGGGAATACCTGAAAACAGTTACCGGATTCAAAAACGTGTCTGTCACGGAAAGGGGAAAGAATCTAGGCCTTGCGCAATCCATCATTGCCGGGGTGAGCGAGGTTGTTAACCAATATGGCCGCATCATCGTCCTCGAAGATGATTTGCTCAGTTCCCCCTTTTTCCTGAAATTCATGAACGAGGGTCTGGAGTATTATAAAGATGAGGACAAGGTGATCAGTATAAACGGGTATCTTTTCCCTGTCATCGCTCGACTGCCGGAAACGTTTTTCCTGAAAGGCGCCGATTGCTGGGGATGGGCCACGTGGAAAAGAGGGTGGGACCTGTTTGAGCCGGATGGGGAAAAATTGTTGGGGGATATGCGAAAGAGACATTTAAAGAAAGAGTTCGATTTCAATGGTGCCTATCCATACACAAAAATGCTGGAAGACCAGACACGGGGAAAAAACAATTCCTGGGCAATACGCTGGTACGCATCCGCGTTTTTAAACGACAAGCTTACCCTTTATCCTGGCAGGTCCCTGACAAAAAATATTGGCACGGATGCCAGCGGAACACATTGCGTAAAGACCGATCTTTACGAATCACAAATTTCCCTGAATCCCATCGAAATAACGGATATTCCGATCGAGGAGAACCGATCTGCAAGGGAGGAATTCGGGCGGTTTATGAAAGAGGTTCAACCTGGGCTCGGGGTGCGGGTCAAATCGATGGCCACCAATTTCTTTAAAGCTTGATTGTGGATTCTCCGGTATTTTGATGACAAGAATAAACGATATGGAATTCTCTCTCCGTGATTTACTCCCGCCCATACTATTGGGAATGTACAGGAAGATCCGAGGACATTATGGCTCTTACCGTGTCTGTACCACTTGGGATGAAGCGAAAGAATCGTCTGCCGGCTACGATTCCGACCCGATCCTGAAAAAGGTCAAGGAGTCCCTGTTGAAGGTAAAGAACGGCGAGTCCGTTTACGAGAGGGATTCGGTACTTTTCGACAGGATCCAGTATTCCTGGCCCCTGCTTGCGGGCATTCTCTGGATCGCTTCGCAGAAGGCGAATCGTCTGAACCTCGTGGATTTCGGGGGCTCCCTTGGGAGCTCCTATTACCAGAACCGAAAGTTCCTGTCTCATTTGAAGGAGTTGCGTTGGAGCATTGTGGAGCAGAAAAAATTCGCGGAATGCGGAAAACGAGAGTTCGAGAACGAGCACCTGAAATTCCATGACGATCTCGACGAATGCTTCCGGGAGCATCGGCCCGACGCGATTCTGTTTTCAGGCGTCCTCCAATATCTTGAGAAACCGTATGCCATGCTGGAAAAGGCACAGTCCCTCGGATTCGAATTCATCCTTATCGATCGCACCTCTTTCCTCCGAAAGGGGGGGGACCGGCTCACCGTGCAGAAAGTTCCCCCCGAAATCTTTCCTGCAAGCTACCCTTGCTGGTTTCTCAGCCAGGAGAAGTTTCGCGACGCCATGAACGCTCGGTATCAGCTCGTCGAGGAATTCGATGGTTTCGAAAAAGCCCATGTCATGGACTCCATCTTCAAGGGCTTCATCTTCAGGCGGAAATGAAATCCAGGGCCCTCTTCAAAATCGTCTATTTCGACATCGTCGACGCCTGCAACGCGCGTTGCCCCTACTGCCTCACCGGGATGGGTGAAGGCCGCAGTGGAAGCGAACTATCCCCGGAGCGGTTCGCCATGACGCTGGAAAAACTCCTCCGTGAAGGTGCTATCGGCGCAGAAACCGTTGTGAGCCTCTACAACTGGGGGGAACCGCTCCTCCACAAGGATCTCCCGGGCATCCTCCGGGTCGTCAACGATTTCGGTGTGCGGTACGCCCTGAGTACGAACGCCTGCCGCGTTCCCGTCATTGACCGGTCGTTCGTCCGGAACCTCGACCACATCATCTTCTCGATGTGCGGCTTTTCCCAGGCGTCCTATGATCGCATCCAGCGAACGAATTTCGAAAGGGCGCGGGAGAACATCACCCGGATCGTCCGGGAGTGCAGGGCCAATGGCTTTCGAGGGGATTTCCGCATTTATTTTCATGTCTACCGGTTCAACGAGGGTGAGATCGGCCCCTGCAAGCGGTTCGCAAATCAGCATGGGATCGCCTTCTACCCCCACTATGCCATTCTCAACCGGTGGGACGACCTGCGGATGCTGGCGGACGGGCGGATGCCCCCGGCGGCGCTGTCTGCCCTATCGGAGGATCTCCATGGACTGGAAGAGATCCCCGGGATACTGAAAAGAGCGCGCCGCGATGGATCTGCCTGCCCCCAGCAGGATTGCCTCGTTCTCACGGAAAATGCGGATGTCGTCGCCTGTTGTCAGCTCCCCAAAGACCGCCCGGAGTTCCTGTGCGGAAACCTGATCCGCGATGATCTGGCCGACATCCTTGAAAGGCGGCGGGAATTGACGGTCTGCCGGGATTGCATCCGGACGGGCCTCGCCTCGTACATCAACCGTTCCATCCGGACACCCGCGTCCTACAGGAAAGGGTTGCGCCAGTCCCTGCTTTTACTCGAGCGGAAACTCCTGCGGGTATCCCGCGGACGGAAATGACCACCGGAGAGATGCTGAAATCGCTGTACGAGGAAGCGCAGTTCCGACCGGGGCCGCTTTCGGTCTTCGTCAACCCTTTCTACTTCGCCCGGAAGGGCCTTTACCGCCACATCCGGGCTCTTGCAGCGGAAATCCGGGGGAAGACCCTGGACGTCGGGTGCGGCCGGAAGCCCTACGAGTCTCTTTTCCCGTCCTCGGAGTACGTCGGCCTCGAGATCGACACCCCTGAAAACAGAAAGCATAAGAAGGCGGACGTTTTTTACGATGGGACCGTCTTCCCGTTCGCAGAGGCCGAGTTTGACAGTGTCGTGGTCAACGAGGTATTCGAGCACGCGTTCGATCCCGATGGTTTCCTGTCCGAAGTCCACAGGGTTCTTAAGCCGGGCGGCGCGCTTCTGATGACGGTGCCCTTCGTGTGGGACGAGCATGAAGCCCCCCGCGACTACGCCCGGTACTCCTCATTCGGTCTATCGGCGATCCTGCAGAGGCACGATTTCCAGGTGGTAGTCCTGCGGAAGAGCGTCGACGACATCCGGGTCGTGTTCCAGCTCTTAACAGGGTATATATACAAGAAAACGGTCACGAGGAGTCCCCTCATCAATATCCTGCTGACGCTGCTGCTCATCGCGCCGTTCAACCTGCTGGGCGAGATCCTGGGGATCATCCTGCCGAGAAACGGCGATCTCTACCTCGACAATGTCGTCCTGGCCCGCAAGGCGCGGACCTCGGGGTAAGGAAGGAAGATGGGAGGAATCCATGGAGTTTGACCGACTGTTTGCGGGAAAGAGTGTCCTCATCACGGGCGGCCTGGGCTTCATCGGTTCCACCCTTGCCAGGCGTCTGATCGACCTGGGGGCAAGCGTGGTCCTGGTCGACAGCCTGATCCCCGAGTACGGCGGCAACCTCTTCAATCTCCATGGGGTCGAGGCGCGTGTTCGCGTGAACATCTCGGACGTGCGCGACGAACACAGCATGAAATATCTGGTGCAGGACCAGGACTTCCTCTTCAATCTCGCGGGCCAGACCAGCCACCTGGATTCGATGCAGGACCCTTTTACCGATCTGGAGATCAACTGCCGGGCACAGCTCTCCATACTGGAAACCTGCCGCAAGCACAATCCGGGCATCAAGATCGTCTTCGCCAGCACCCGCCAGATCTACGGAAAACCCGACTATCTCCCCGTCGATGAAAGACATCTCCTGCGTCCGGTGGACGTCAACGGGATCAACAAGATGGCCGGGGAGTGGTACCACATCCTGTACAACAACGTCTACAACATACGCTCTTGCGCCCTCCGGCTGACGAATACCTACGGCCCGCGGATGCGGGTGAAGGATGCCCGCCAGACCTTCCTGGGCATCTGGATCCGTCTCCTCCTGGAAGGGAGGGCCTTCGAGGTATGGGATGGAGAGCAGTTGAGGGATTTCAC
>MGQW01000050.1 GCA_001798885.1 Deltaproteobacteria bacterium RBG_16_64_85 | reverse complement strand
GGCTGGTGGGGCCGACGGGTAGCGGGAAGAGCACGCTGCTGTCCCTGATCCTCCGGCTGTACCCGGTTCCACCCGGCACCGTGTCCTTCGAAGGGAGGGACGTCAACTCGATCCCCCTTGCCGAACTGCGGCGCTCCGTGAGCCTGGTCGCCCAGGACCCCTTCCTGTTCTCCGACACGGTCCTGGAGAACGTCTGCTTCGGCCTTGCGCTCCAGGACGCGGAGGCGGCCCGCCGCGCTGCCGGGCACGCGCGGATCCTGGACGAGATCGAGGAAATGCCGGACGGCTTCCGGACGGTGATCGGGGAGCGGGGGATCTCCCTGTCCGGCGGTCAGAAGCAGCGCGCCACCATCGCCCGGGCTCTTTGCACAGGCACGAGGCTTCTGCTCATGGACGATGCGCTCTCCTCGGTGGATGCAGAGACCGAACAGGAGATTTTCCGGGAGATCCTTTCCCTTCGCGGGGGCCGGACGATCCTGTTCAGCACCCATCGGATGGCCTCGCTCTCCCGCTGCGACCGTATTCTCGTCCTCTCCGGCGGAACGATCGCGGAGGAGGGGACGCACGACGAACTGCTCTCCCGCCGCAGGGTGTACTACGACCTGTACTCCCGCCAGATGCTCTCCCGGGAGATCGAGGTGTCGCCGTGAGCAACGGGCACGAGTTCTACTTCATCGAGGACCGTGTGGACGCCCAGGGGGTGGACCTGCGCCTGCTGCGCCGACTCCTGTCCTACCTCCGGCCGCACAAGGGTCTGGTCGCCCTGGCGCTCCTGGGGCTCACGCTGGGGACGGCCTGCCAGCTGGCGGGGCCCTACCTCATCAAGGTCATCATCGACCGGCACATCCTGGCCGGCCGCTTCCCCGGGATGATCCGGTGGGTCGCCCTCTACCTTGGCTCCCTGGCCGGCGCGATGGGGTTCCTGTACCTGCAGATGCTTTCCGTGTCGGTGCTCGGCCAGCGCGTCATCCTCGCGATCCGCAAGGAAATGTTCTTCCGGCTGGAGCGCCTTCCCGTTTCCTTCTTCGACCGGACGCCGACGGGCCGGCTGATGACGCGCCTGACGTCCGACGTGGAAGCGCTGCAGGAGCTCATCTCCTCGGGGCTGGTATCCACCGTCGGGGACGTGACGGTCCTTATAGGGATCGCGGCCATCCTGCTTTGGATGAACCCCGCCCTTGCGCTGGTCGTCTTCGCAGTCCTCCCCGTGCTGATCCTCTTCGTGGAGGTGCTGAAGAAATTCATCCGTGAGGCCAACCGAGAGATGCGCCGGAAGCTCGCGCGGCTGAACGCCTTCCTGCAGGAGCACGTGTCCGGCGTGGCGGTGGTCAAGGCGTTCGTCCAGGAGGAGAAGTCCGGCCGGCAGTTCGAAGCGCTGAACCGGGATTACGCATCCGAAAGCATACGGCTGACCAATTTCTATTCCTTCTATTTTCCCGGCGTGGAGCTTTTCTCCTCCGTTGCCGTGGCGCTATTGCTCTGGCGGGGAGGCGTTCAGGTCCTTTCGGGCGTCATCACGTTCGGCACGCTGGTGGCCTTCCTGGAGTATGCCCAGAAGTTCTTCAACCCCATCAAGGACATGAGCGACAAGTACAACATCCTCCAGTCGGCCCTGGCCTCCTGCGAGCGGATCTTCCACATCCTCGATTCCGAGATCGCGCCCGAATACCGTCTCGCCCTCCCGGCGCGGGAAGAGAGGGGCATGAACGGCGCGGCCCGGCCGTCCCCGCCGCCAGCCATCGAATTCCGGGACGTCTGGTTTTCGTATGGTGGAAATTCCGGCGCGGGATCCTCGCGCGGCCGAGAGGCCGTCCTGCGGGGGGTATCCTTCGCCATCCACGAAGGGGAGATGGGTGCGATCGTCGGTGCGACGGGCGCGGGAAAGACGACGATCCTTAACCTCCTCTGCCGTCTCTACGAAATCTCGCGCGGCAGGATCCTTCTGTTCGGGCGGGACCTCCGGGAGATCCCAAGGGAGGAGCTGCGGGAGATGCTCTCTCTCGTCCTCCAGGACCCCTTCCTCTTCTCGGGGTCGATCCGCGAGAACGTGGAGGCGGGCGGGCCGGCCGTGGAGAAGGCGGTTGCGGCCGCCGGCGTCGCGGGTTTTTCGGACATGTGGGAGGAGGGTCTGGAGACGACCGTCGGGGAGCGGGGTGGGCGGCTCTCCGTCGGACAGCGGCAGCTCGTCGCCTTCGCGCGCGCCCTGGCGCGGGACCCGAAGGTGCTTCTTCTGGACGAGGCTACTTCCAGCGTGGACCCTGTCACCGAGCACGAGATTCAGAAGGCCCTTGGCAATATCCTTTCCGGCCGCACCTCGCTCGTCGTCGCCCACCGGCTCTCCACCATCCTCTCGGCGGACCGGATCATCGTGCTGCACAAGGGGAAGGTCCGGGAGACGGGCACTCACCAGGAGCTCATGGAGGCCGGGGGGATCTACCATCGCCTGTACATGCTCCAGTTCAACGGGCATGCGGCCCCGACGGCCGTCTCCCCGGGCGCGAATCCGGATTCCGTTTGACAGGGGATAATATATCTTGGATACTACTCGAAAATATCCCAGTAATATTTCGAGTGGTATATAAATATGGATGAGCGCATCTTTTTCTCGTACAATCCCTGGCGCACCGGCAATTTCGTCCTTCCCGCGGGAATCGTCGAACGGGACATCCATGCAAAGGCGGTAAAGCTACTCAAGGAACGGGAGATTCTCACCCTGCTCGGCCTGCGGCAAACGGGGAAGAGCACGCTGGCCTTCCAGCTCATCCGTCACCTCCTGCAGAAGGAAAAGACGGCGCCCGAACGCATCTTTTATTTTACCTTCGATGACCTCTCGCTGCGTCAGGAACTCTCGGCCTCCTTCGACAATTTCCTGAAGGTCGTGGAGCGATTCCTCGGGGCCGATGTCCGGCGGCGGAAAACCATCGTTTACGTCTTCGTCGATGAAGTTCAGAAACTCCCCGGGTTTGTCGAGTACATCAAGATTCTCTACGACCTGCGGTTGCCGATCAAATGGGTGTTGACCGGTTCTTCTTCGCTGGAACTCAAGTCGCAGGTCAAGGAGAGTCTCGCCGGCCGGGTCCTGCACCTGCCCGTCTTCCCCTTCTCCGAACACGAGCTGTTTCTCGGGAATGGCTACCCGCCTCCGGATAAAACCCCCGTGTGGCGGTTCCTCTTCGAGGGCGAGAGCCCGCAGAAGAGCACGCTCAGGAAAATACAGGCGGAGTTGCTTCCGCACAGGGAGCGGATCGAAAAGGTTTTTGAAGAGATCCTGGTATTCGGAAGCCTTCCCGCCGTTGCCTTGAGCCGGGATACGGAGAGGAAGAAGCTTCTCCTGAAAAACTACCGGGACACCTACCTCGACCAGGACATCCGGAACCTGGTCAAGGAAGACAAGCTCTGGGTCTACCAGAGGGTCATGGAACTCCTCGCCGGCCGGGTCGGGGATCTCCTCAACTACTCCATGATCGCCGCGCAACTGGAGGTGACCGTCGACACGGTCAAGCGGTATGCGCTGCTGCTGGAAAAAACGTTCGTCCTGAGGAATCTCACCACGTTTTCCCGGAACGTCAGGGCGAATGTCCTGAAAACCCCCAAGGTTTATTTCACCGATCTCGGATTGCGAAACGCCCTGCTCGGGCTTGGCGACCTGTCCCAGATCGAAAAACTTGGGCAATTCGGGGTGGTGCTGGAAAATGCGCTCGTCGAAAGGTTGCAGGCGGTCATCCACCGCGGAGGATACGAGACGCGCCTCCATTATTGGCGGACCAGGACGAAAGAAGAGGTCGACATCGTTCTCGCCGGCCCGACCCGGCTTCTGCCGATCGAAGTGAAAAGCGACCGGCGGATCCGCCCCCGACACCTGAAAGGGATCAGGAGCTTTCTTGAGAAAGAGAAAGAAACGGTAGGGATCGTGGCGGGCCGATTCGAGAACGCGGAGATCCTCTCCGAGGGGAAATCCCGCATCTATCTTCTCCCGTACTGGTTTTTCTGATCCCCTTTATACTAGGATAATGTCTTTAATCTCCTACCGGAGGGACCTTACGTGACAACCCAGGCGGTCGTGGAGACGAATCTCCCGGGGATGAAGTTCCTCGGGCGCGGCAAGGTGCGCGACATCTATGAAGTGGACGGCAAGCTCCTCCTGGTGGCCTCCGACCGGCTCTCCGCGTTCGACGTGGTGATGCCGGACGGGATTCCGGGGAAAGGGCAGGTCCTGAACCGGATCTCCGCCTTCTGGTTCCGCAAGCTGGAGGACATCGTTCCGAACCACATGATCTCCATCGAGGTGGGCGAGTTCCCACCTGCGGCCCGCGCCCATGCGGAGATGCTGCGGGGACGCTCGATGCTCTGCCGGAAGGCCGCGCCGCTCCCGATCGAATGCGTCGTTCGCGGCTATCTCTCCGGCTCCGGCTGGGCGGAGTACAAGGAACACGGCGAGGTGTGCGGCATCCCGCTTCCTGCGGGGCTCGTGGAATCCGCTCGCCTCCCGGAGCCGATCTTCACGCCGGCAACGAAGGAGGAGAAGGGGAGACACGACGAGAACATCTCCTTCGAGCGGATGGTGGAGATCGTGGGGAAGGCAAGGGCGACACAGGTGCGCGATACGGCCGTGGCTCTCTACCGATCGGCCGCGGGATACGCCCTCGGGCGGGGAATCATCATCGCCGACACGAAGTTCGAGCTTGGGCTGGCCGACGGAACGCTCCTCCTGATCGACGAGGCGCTGACCCCCGACTCGTCGCGCTTCTGGCCCGCCGCCGATTACCGGGCCGGCGGCCCGCAGAAGAGCTTCGACAAGCAGTTCGTCCGCGACTACCTGCTGACGCTGCCGTGGAACAAGACCGCGCCGGGCCCCAAGCTTCCTTCCGACGTGATCGAAAAGACGTCGCAGAAGTACCGGGAGGCGCTCCGCATCCTGACCGGGAGCGACATCGAGTAGGGACGGTCCTGGAGAGAGCGTTGGCAGAACCCTTCCGCAAGATCTTCATCGCCAACCGGCTCCGAGGCGAAAACGAGGACGGGAGGGAAATTGCCAAGCGAGGGGATCCGGGGAAAGACGGTCGGGATCATCGGGGGCGGCCCCGGCGGCTCCGCGACCGCCATCCGCCTCAAGCGGCTCTCCCGCGAGAAGGACCTGGGCCTTCGCGTCGTCCTTTACGAGGGGAAGGATTTCGAGCGCCACCACAACCAGTGCGTCGGCGTTCTTTCGCCCCCCATCGAGGAGATCCTGCGTGGCGGCCTCGGCGTGGAGCTCCCCTATGAAATCTTCAAGCGCCAGATCTACGGCTACCGCCTCCACGCCGGGAGGAAGGAGATCCTCCTCGTCGGGCCCCACCGCGCCGGCGCGACGTACGCCGTGCGGAGGGTGATGTTCGACCGGTTCCTTCTGTCCTGCGCGGAACGGGAAGGGGTGGAGGTGTACCGCAGCCGGGTGACCGGCATCGATTTCCCGAAGGGGGACCGGAAGCGGGTCTTCCTCTACACCGAGGGAGGGATGCTCAAGGCGGACGCCGTGGTCGGGGCGTTCGGTCTCGACGACGGCATGATCGACATCTTCGAGGACGCCACGGGGGGAAAGTACAGCCGCCCCGGCAAGTTCATCCAGACGTACGTCATGAAGTTCCATTCGGATCCCTCCTTCATCGAGAAAAAACTGGGGAGTATCATCTATGCGTACCTGTTCCCCCCCGGCATCCCCAATCTGGAGTTCGGGGCGATCACCCCGAAAGGGGACCACATCATCGTCAACGTGGCGGGGGCCAACGCCACCGTCGAGGACATGTTCGCCTTCCTTTCCACGGACGTCGTCCGGGAGCATCTGCCCCCCATCTCCATCGACGAGCAGGAGGTGTACCGGGGGAAGTTCCCGGGAGCGCCCGCCGAAGGAGCGGTCGGGGACACGCACCTCACCGTGGGCGACGCCACGGGGTGGCTGCGCCCCTTCAAGGGGAAAGGGATCAACCTGGCGATCGAGACGGGGATCCTGGCGGCGGAGACGTTGGTGGAGCGCGGGATATCGCCCGCATCCTTCCGGAGATACGAGGAGGTGACGAGGCCGCTGCGGGAGGATTACCTCTACGGGACGTGGATGCGGAACCTGTGCAAGGCGGGGGACATCATGGGGATGCTGGGGACCGTTCTCTCGATGGCCAAGGTGGACCAGGGGATCCACGATGCGCTTTTCAACGCGGTGTCCGGCCATGACTCTTTCAAGAACATCTTCCGGAGGTACGCCCGCCCTTCCGTGCTCGCCGACGTGGTCCGGAACTATGCGAAAGACCGGTGGAGGAAAGCATGAGCGTGACGGTGAGGAGGATGAACACGCAGGACGCGGAGGCGGTCCTTGCGATCAACGAGAAGATCACCGGGCGGCCTCACGAGGCGCAATATGAATCCCGGATCATCGATGCCCTGACGCGGAACCCGCTGGCCTGCCTCGTGGCCGAGACGGAAGGGGTGGTCGTCGGGTTCATCCTGGGCGAACTCCGCGGATGGGAGTTCGCCATTCCGAAGAGCGGGTGGATCGAGATCGTCGGGGTCGACCCCGATTTCCATGGGAAGGGGATCGCCCGGGCGCTGATCGAGAAACTGGACCTGTACTTCCGCAATCAGAACGTTGAGCGGGTCATGACGATGATCAACTGGAACGAGGGCGGCCTCGTGGGCTTCTTCCGGGCGCTCGGGTTCGAGCGGTCCGAATTCATCCTGCTGGAGAAGGAACCGGGTCGACGGTGAGGAGGGAGTTTTGCAACGCGTTGCGCCCGCGGACGGCTTCTTCGTCCGCCTGAAAGGGGTTCTCCGGCCTCTCCCGAACCGGGTGGCGACCCCCGAGGGGCTGCGTTCCGCAGGGGTTCTGGTTCCGTTGCGCGCCCGCGGGGACGAGGTCACCGTGGTGCTCGCCCGGCGCACCGAACAGGTGCCGCACCACAAGGGGCAGATCTGCTTCCCCGGCGGGAGCCGCGATCCCGGAGACGCCGATCTTCTGGAGACCGCGCTCCGCGAGGCGGAAGAGGAGCTGGGAATCCGCCGCGACGACGCGGAGATTCTCGGGACGATGGACCCCGTCGTGACCGTGACCGGATTCTGCATCCAGCCGTTCGTGGCGAACGTTTCCGCAGCCACCGGTTTTTCCCTGGACGAGTTCGAGGTGGCGGAGGTCTTCGAGGCTCCCTTGCCGATCTTCGCGGAGTTCGACCGCTACCGTTACGCCGAGGCCATGTTCCGGGGAGAGCGGAACCGGGTCTACTTTTTCGATTACGGGCCGCACACCATCTGGGGCGCCACCGCAACCATCCTGCATCGGCTGGCCGAGCTGGTGGTTGAATGCGGGTCCATCGCCGGGTAGTATAAGAGATTACGTCCGAAGTTCCGCATCCGGGAGCAGGTGCAGCGAATGCCTCAGCGGAAAGAGCCCGGCTCCGTCGGGCTGGCGAAGAAGAAGTTTTTCACCTTTTGCGATCCGCCTCACGAGATGGACCTTGAGGGAGGGGGCCGGCTCGGGCCGGTTACGCTCGCCTACGAAACATACGGCAGGCTCAACCGGGACAAGACGAACGCCCTTCTCATCCTGCACGCGCTCTCCGGGGACTCGCACGCCGCCGGGAAATATTCCGCGGACGATCGCAAGCCCGGCTGGTGGGACAACACGATCGGCCCCGGCAAGGCGTTCGACACCGACAAGTTTTTCGTGATCTGCTCGAACGTTCTCGGCGGGTGCCAGGGCAGCACCGGGCCCTCTTCCATCCACCCGGCCACGGGGAAGCCGTACGCCCTCTCCTTCCCGATCATTACCCTCAACGACATGGTGCACGCGCAGAGGCGCCTCATCGACCACCTTGGGATCGAGCGGCTTTTCGCGGTAACCGGGGGATCGATGGGGGGGATGCAGGCGCTCCAGTGGGCGGTCTCCTACCCCGACCGCGTGCTGGCCTCGATTCCGATCGCCACGACGGCGAAGCACTCCCCCCAGCAGATCGCCTTCAACCAGGTGGGGCGGGCGGCCATCATGGCGGACCCGAATTTCAACGACGGGGATTACTACGACAGGGAAGTCCCGAAGGACGGGCTGGCCCTCGCCCGGATGGTGGGGCACATCACCTACCTATCCGACGACTCGATGCACGAGAAGTTCGGCCGCCGGCTCCGGGGAAAGAAGACGCTCGGCTACAACTTCAACCTCGACTTCGAGGTGGAGAGCTACCTGCGGTACAAGGGAGACGCCTTCGTCAGCCGGTTCGACGCGAACTCGTACCTGTACATCACGAAGGCGATCGATTACTTCGACCTCTCCCTGCCGTCGGGGTCGCTCGTCAAGGCGCTGGAGAAGGTCAAGTCCAAGTTCCTGGTCATCTCTTTCAAGTCGGACTGGCTCTATCCACCTTACCAGTCCAAGGAGATCGTGAAGGCCCTGATGGTGAACGGGGTCGACATCACGTATTGCGAAATCGACTCGCGGTACGGCCACGACGCCTTCCTCATGGACGAGGGGGAGATGCTGAAGATCCTCAGGAACTTCCTGGAGAACGTGGCTTCCCGCCACGGCATCGCGGTTCCCGCGACGGGGTCGTGATGCCGGGCACGAGAATCGACTACAGCGTCATCCTCGGCCTCGTCCCGCCGGGTGCGAAGGTCCTGGATCTGGGGTGCGGCGACGGGACGCTCCTTGCCGGCCTCGTCCAGGCGAAGCGAGTGACCGGCCGCGGCATCGAGATCTCCGAAGAGGGCGTCCGCGCCTGCATCGCCAAGGGGCTGACCGTCCTGCAGGGGGACATCGACGAAGGGCTGCGCGACTATCCCGACCGCTCCTTCGACTATGTCATCCTCAACCAGACGATCCAGGCGGTCAAGAAGCCGGACGTGGTCCTCTCGGAAATGCTGCGGGTGGGGGAGAAGGGGGTCGTCGGCCTTCCCAACTTCGCCTTCTGGAGGATGCGCCTGTACCTGCTGTTCAACGGGCGGATGCCCAAGACCGAATTCCTGCCGTACGAGTGGTACGACACGCCCAACATCCACTTCTGCTCCGTTCTCGACTTCGAGGAGTACTGCAGGAAGAAATCCGTTACGGTGGAGAAGCGGATCTTCCTGTCCACCGACCGCGGGGGCCGGGTGCTCAAGGGCGTGCGCCCGAACCTGTTCGCCGAGAGCGCTGTCTATCTCCTCTCGCGCAGACAGCCCGCCGCTGCCGAACGAACCGGTTGATTTTTCGGGAGGCTTGGGATACAATTCAAAATTCTATAAGGTTGGGGCTGTAGCTCAGCTGGGAGAGCGCCTGAATGGCATTCAGGAGGCCGTCGGTTCGATCCCGATCAGCTCCACCAGTTAAATCAAGGGGTTAGGCTTACCGGCCTGACCCCTTTTTCTTTCCGGGTGCGCCTACAGTAACCATAATGTGTACTGAAATCCACCCAGCGGAATGCCCTGGTTTTCAGAACGATGTTTTCTGTCAGGGTTTTTTCTGTTGAGAGCAAGGTGACTTGTCCGGTTTTGTAGCAAATTGTCCGCTTTTTTTCTTGCATATGGTAAATCGGATGGTAAAATTGGGCAAATATTTCGCAAATTCGTGTAAATATTATCAGGGAGGGTTCCCGGCCGGGGGGCCATCATCGGGCAACTGTGTGCAATATCCCCCTTGATCGTGAGGGGCGTATCCGTTCCAACCCAAAAGGGCGGTAGCCAGCCCGGATACTGCCAACCAACCGGTCGGCTGGGCGGAATTCAGCCCATTCCCACAGAATCTTCCCGGAAGGTGCCGATGAAGACGATCCTCGTGCCTCTTCGAACCGTCCCTCTGTGCATCTTGCTTGCGGCGCTTTTTGCCGGCTGCGCGAGCATCCCAGCCGTCTCTTCCGGGACGATCCGGGATATCGGGGGGCCCGCCGGTTCCCCCGTGGTCGAACAGGAGACCGTCTCCGTCGCGCCTTTCGTGCAGGAGAAGCCCCCTCCCGCCAATTACGTGATCGGCCCCAACGACATCCTTTTCGTGAACATCTACGGAAGACCGGAGCTCGGCAGCCCGATGGGACCTTCCGGCGGAACCAAGGTCCAGGGGAGCCGGGTGGACGGCAACGGCGACATCCACCTCCCCCTGGTGGAAAGCGTCAGGGTCGCGGGAATGACCGTCGTGCAGGCGCAGGAGAGGCTGAAAGATGCCTTCAAGACCTACGTCAAGGAGCCGTGGGTCGTGGTCGAGATGGTGGAGTACCGGAGCAAGCCCCTCTACCTCCTCGGGCAATTCAAGGCCGCCGGGACCTATTACATGGACCGCCCCTTGAACCTCCTCCAGGGGATCGCGCTCGGGAACGGGCTCGACCCGACCGCGAACCTGCGCGGCGCCCGGCTCATCCGAGAGGAGAAGACCCTGCCCGTCGACATCCACGACCTGCTTCAAAACGGGGACAAGAAACAGAACGTCTGGTTGCAGGCGGGGGACACGATCTACGTCCCGGACGACAGGGCGCAAAACGTCTTCG
>MGQW01000049.1:7517-8734 GCA_001798885.1 Deltaproteobacteria bacterium RBG_16_64_85 | reverse complement strand
ACGCGGGGATACCCGCCGTAGTTCAGGTACTCCAGCAGCAAATCCTCCGAATGGGTTTTTTCCAGCGCGAAGAAATCCGGCAGGCGGTCCGTGTACCGGTAGCCGGTCCGGAAGTCGACGAATTCGCGCAGGGAGAGCGGGTACACCTCGTAGACCCGCTTCCGTCCCAGCATGGACTCCTTGATCTTCGCCTTCAGGTCGACGCTTCCCGAACCGGATGCGATGAACTTGTACGGCAGCCCAAGGTCCTGCATCCCCTTGAGGAACAGGCCTGCGTCCTCTCTGCGCTGGATCTCGTCGAGGAAGACGAAGCCGGGGCCGCCGCCGATTTCCAGCTCGATCTTTTTCCGCAGGCCCTGCTGCGAGGCGAAATGGGCGCGGTCATGGTCGTAATCCAGGCTGAGGAAGAGGGTTTTTTCGCCCGCGGCGTCCAGTTCCCCCTGGACAATCTTCATGATGGTGGTTTTGCCGGCCTGCCGGGGGCCGATAAGGAACGCGATCTCCTCACGGCGGATATCCCTCCGGATCTCTTCCAGGATGGTGCGTCTTATAGTTATTGGAGACATCACTTTGATATTAGCAGGAGAAATCAAGAAGTAAAGTTTAAAATTGGCACATAACAAAGCGTCCGATCCGCTGTATGGATAATTCCGGTTGAAGAATATATTCGGAATGAAACGGGGAGGATTACTATGGACAAACGATCCTTGTTATCTTTGTCCCTGCTAATCCTGTTCGGTTGCGCTGCGCCGAGACCGGAACCTGTGGTGAAGATACCTGTAAATGTCAGAACGACCGAAAGTGTCGATACGTTTTCTCCCGGGAACATCCAAGTCAAGACCGTTGGCGAAACGATGGTGGAGCGCTCGAACTTGATATTAAAGAAGGGGTTTATCGCAAAGGCGGATCGGCGGATAAAATTGCGGATGGCAAGCGGGCTCGAAAAAACCATCGACATATCCAAAGGACAAACGGTTACGTGTAATTACATACTGAAGGATGGCAGTTCCGTTTGTTCGGGCATTTCACTGGCGGACCCTGGAATCATCAGGCCTGCATATTTGTATTATTATCAGTTTATCATTGACGAATCCGGGAATCTTATTGGATTGATGGATTCAATAACCAATGATCCGGTCCCGATTGATAATGTCGCCAAATTTTTGTTCGGGAAAACGGATATCCCACAACCGGGTTCGTACAAACGGGAACTTGTC
>MGQW01000049.1:0-7478 GCA_001798885.1 Deltaproteobacteria bacterium RBG_16_64_85 | reverse complement strand
CAGGGATGATTTTACTCGCCCCGCATTAAATCAAGACCTTTCCTACGATCTTTCCGAATCAAGAGAAATCGCATTTCGTGACATGCGGATCGACGTGCTGGATGCCACAAATTCGAGCATAACGTTCAGGGTAAAGTAAAGAATCGGGGTTTATAAATCAACTACTTGCAAGCGGGGGCATAACTGCCCACGTACAAATCCCCAGCACTATTATCGCTTGACGTTATTATCGCAAGGCGTTATTATGCTCTTCGATGATCCGGAGCTTCCGCTGCAAGGAAACGGAGAAATTGTTCGGTCGGCAATTTTCCCGAAAACTGCCACCGGATGTGCAGCGGGTGGCCCGACGCAAGCTCGAGGTCCTGGATGCGGCGGAGAAGCTGGAGGATCTGCGCATTCCCCCCTCCAATCGACTGGAGAAGCTCTTGGGGAAGCGGGAAGGGCAGCACTCCATCCGTATCAACGACCAGTGGCGCATCTGCTTTCGATGGCGGGAAGGCAACGCATACGACGTGGAGATCGTAGATTACCATTAGCGGGAGAAGGAGATGACGAAGAAGACGCTGCCGCCGATTCATCCCGGCGAAATCCTCCTTGAGGAGTTCCTCGTCCCGATGGGCATCAGCCAGTACCGACTGGCGAAGGACATCAGTGTCCCGCCCCGGCGCGTCAACGAGATCGTGCACGGGAAGCGCGCTATCAGCGCCGACACGGCGTTACGACTGTCGCGGTACTTCGGGATGTCGGAGCGGTTCTGGATCAACCTGCAGGCGCGGTACGACATCGAGGCGGAGAAGGATCTGCTGGCCGACCGTCTCGAGCGTGAGGTGCACCCCCGCGTTGCCGCCCACGCCACCACCCCTTCCAATTAAGTACAGGGACGTTCTTAAACTTTTTAATCCTCGGATCCCGCCTGGCCAGGAATAGTGCTACTATATGGAAATATACTATGGTATAGTAGCGCAGAGGTGGTCAAATGGGCCCCGTAAAACCTAGGCATTTCTGGATCGACCGGATCGAAAGTGAATGGGCGAGGCATACGGTCGTCTGGGTGTCCGGCGTTCGCCGGGCCGGGAAAACGGTGCTGTGCCGGACGCTGGCCGAAGCGGAGTATTTCGATTGCGAGCTGCCCCGCGTAAGACGCCTGATGGAGGACCCGGAAGAATTCCTCGGCGGCCTGAAAGGCCGCCGGGTCGTCCTCGATGAAATCCATCGTCTCGAAAACCCTTCGCAACTGCTCAAGATCGCCGCCGATCATTATCCCGACGTACGCATCGTGGCCACGGGGTCCTCGACGCTCGGGGCGTCGAGGAAATTCCGGGATACGTTGACCGGGCGGAAGTCCGAAATCTGGCTGACCCCGTTGATCCTCCCGGATCTGGACGATTTCGGAATGCCCGACATGGGCCGCCGAATGCTGCGCGGAGGACTCCCCCCGTTTTTCCTGGCCCGGAGCCTCCCGGAGCGCGAGTACCAGGAGTGGATGGACGCCTATTGGGCGAAAGACATCCAGGAGCTCTTCCGCCTGGAGCGGCGCCAGTCCTTCCAGAAGTTCTTTGAGCTCCTGATGGCGCAGAGCGGAGGGATCTTCGAGGCGACCCGATTCTCCCGGTCGTGCGGAATCAGCGCAGGCACCGTTTCGAACTATCTGTCCGTCCTCGAAGCGACTTTCGTCGTCCACGTCCTTCGTCCGTTCAGCACCCATCGCCCCACGGAGATCGTCTCGGCTCCCAAGGTATACGGCTTCGACACCGGGTTCGTCTGCTCCCATCGGGGCTGGCACGACCTGCGCCGTGAGGACATGGGGGCCTTATGGGAGCACCTGGTACTGAACGAGCTGCAGGGGCGTCTGCAGATGCGGGACATCCGGTATTGGCGCGACAAGCGCGGGCACGAAATCGACTTCGTGATCGTGCCGCGGGGCGGGAGCCCGACAGCCATCGAATGTAAAATGGGGGCGTCTGACATCGACCCTTCAGGGATCAAGGCGTTCCGAAGACAATATCCGGAAGGGGAAAATTACGCCGTTGCCCACGACGTGGACCGCGGCTTCCGGAGAACCTACGGCCCGGCGGAAGTCGAGTTCGTCAGCCTTCCGGGTTTGATCGAGGCGCTGTCCGCTTCGCCGCCCCCGCAAAAACAGGGACGTTCTTAATAACTTTACCCCGGGGACGTTCTTAAACTTTTTAATCCTCGGAACCGGGTGTTCCTGAGAACTCGGCGGGAGGCATCGTGGCGCTCCGAGCGATACGGCGGTCATTCCTCCGTGGGCAAGGATGGCGGAGCGGAACAGTTCGGACGAGAAGGGGATGCCAGGGGTGTCGAAGTTAATGTCAATCAAGAGTTGACTTAGTCAAAAGACTTAGTCTATTATTATTGCATCGAGTCCGGCATGGAGTTTGTGTATGGCTCTGATCGTGAATGTTCATCAGGCAAAGACGCACCTCTCGCGGCTCCTGAAGCGGGCCCACGAGGGCGAGGAAATCATCCTGGCAAAAGGCGGCAAGCCCTATGCCCGGCTGGTCCCTCTCGAGGAGGGAATGCCCCGGATCCCGGGCATCGCCAGCGGACGCGCGGGGAAGGAATTCTTCGAGCCGCTGCCGGAAAAGGAGCTGAAAGCGTGGGAGGAATGAGAGTGCTCCTCGACACCCACGCGCTGCTCTGGTGGCTGTTCGACGACCCCGCCCTGTCGAAAGCGGCGCGCGATGCGATACGGGATCCGGGGAACGCGGTTCTGGTGAGCGCCGCCTCGGCGTGGGAGATCGCCACGAAACGCCGGCTCGGGAAATTTCCGGATGCCGGGGAGGCGGCCGAAAACCTGCCGGCGCTGCTGCGCAGCTCCCGGATGGAACCGCTTGCGATCACGGTCGAACACGCCCTTGCGGCCGGTGCGCTTCCCGGACCTCACCGTGACCCGTTCGACCGGATGCTGATCGCCCAGTCCCGCCTCGAGGATCTTCCTGTAGTGACTTCGGACCCGGTGTTCGGCCGTTATTCCATCCGCACCGTGTGGTGAGCAGGGACGTTCTTAAAACTTACCACCCCCGACGATTCAAGTCGAAGCTTTCCGCGGTCGTGCGGGCCAGGTACGATCGCGGAAATCCGCTAAAGTGATCCCATGATCGTCGAATGCCCATCCTGCCACGCCCGATTCCGCCTGGACGAGTCCCTGTTCCAGGGATCGAAAGGGATACGGATCCGTTGTCGCAAGTGCGGAGAGGGCATCGCGGTCCTGAATCCGGAGTCGGCTGCATCCCTTCCTGAAGTGGAGCCCATCGTCTCCCCGCCCGAGGCAACAACCGTTACCGACTCCTTCCCACCGCAGGTACCGTCTCCAATTCCGCCGACGGGAAAAATGACGGATGAGGAAGAAACGCCCCAACAACCCCTCGATGAGTTTGCTCCGGCGCCCCCGTTTCATAAACGGCCGGCCGTCATCGCCGTCGCGTTCCTGGTCCTCCTGATCGCCGGTGGAGTCGGATATTTCGGTTTCACCGCCTCCGGCCAGGAGGCGCTCGAGAGACTCGTCTACAATGTGCGATCGAAATGGCTCGGCGGCGCCGCTGCGGGTCCACTTTACGACATTCAGAAGGTGACCGGAGAATACGAGATCAATGATGTGGCGGGGAAACTGTTCGTCATCAAGGGCAAGGTGGCGAACGTGGGGAGGACGCGGACGAGCGGCATCCGGGTCCACGCCGCGCTGCTTGACGGCAAGCGTCAACCGGTGGCGGAGAGAACCTGCTACGCGGGAAACGTCCTCACCGGGGAGACCCTGCGGACGGCCACCCGGGAAAAGATCGAGGAAGCCCTGTCCAACCGGTTCGGCGACAGGCTGGTCAACATGGACGTCCCGCCGGGGAAGTCGCTGCCGTTTATGGTCGTGTTTTTCGATCCCCCGGGAGGCATCGATTCATTCCGGGTAACAGCGATCGAACGGTAGTGAGGCGATAAAGTTTAAGAACGTCCCCGGGAACCCCCTACGAAGACCCGAGCGTTAAAAAACCCTGTTGAGATCAAGTAGATTTGTCCGGTTCATCCAAACAAGAGTTTCCTCGTGGAAACTGTTTCCGGTCGAAAATGGAGGAAGCGATGACTAAATTTACCCGGAGGATTCTCCTGCAGGAATCCTGCAAACGCTTTGGAGAGATCGCAGTCGAGAGAGGACATGTTACAAACGATCAGCTAAAAGTAGCGTTGTCTGAACAGGTGGATGATGATCTTGCCAACAGACCCCATAGAAATTTAGGAACGATCTTTTCAGGAAAGAACTGGATGACGTCGAAAGAGATCGAGTCGGTTTTGTATGAAATGTTCGAGCGGACCAAGGAACAACGTACCCACCTGCTCTCTCTGACAAACAACGTCCCAGGGATGGTCTACCGGGGACATCGGGACTGGTCGTTGTCCTTTATCGGCGCCGAGGTGGAGCCGGTAACCGGTTATTCCGCCGAGGAGTTCACGAGCGGGGCCGCAAGATGGAAGGAGATCATCCACCCGGACGACTTGGCATACGTGAAGGAATCTTACCGGAAAGCCGTCAAGGAACGGGTGCAATTCCTCCGTGTGGAATACCGGATCACGCACAAGAACGGCGATATTCGGTGGGTCTCCGACAGGCGGCAGATAATGTACGACGAAACCGGTTCCTTCGACTATGTCGACGGGTTGCTTCTCGATATCACGGAGCGCAAGGAATCCGATCGAAGGCTTGCGGAAAGCGAGTACCGGTTTCGTACGATCGCGGATACGGCGGTCAACGGGATAATCACCGCGGATTCGAGGGGAAACATCAACTTCTTCAACCGCGCAGCGGAGCGCCAATTCGGATACGCATCCGTAGAGGTCGGTGGGAAAAATGTGACGATGCTCATCCCCGAACGATTCCGGAACGCGCACAAAGCGGGCCTGGAACGGTTTCTCGAGACGGGGGAAACCCGAATCATTGGCAGGACGGTCGAACTGAACGCGCTGAGGAAGGACGGGACCGAATTTCCGATCGAACTCTCCCTCGGCACGTGGGGGTCACCGGAGGCTCCGTCTTTTTCCGCCACCATTCGCGACATCACCGAGCGAAGGGCTTCGGAACGGTCATTGAAGGAATCGGAAGAAAAGTTCCGAGTGATCTTCGAAGGATCGAAGGACGGGATTCTACTGGCGGACGTGGAAAACAAGAGGTTCGTCACCGGCAATCAAGCCATTTGTAAGATGCTCCAGTATTCCCTCGAGGAGATCCGGCAACTGGCCATTACGGATATCCATCCCGAGGAGGCCCTCCCCCGGATCCTCGACGAGTTTGAAAGGGCGGAGAGACTGGAAATCGAGACCGGAAGAGACATCCCGGTCAAGAGAAGAGACGGCTCGGTCTTTTTTGCCAACATCAAGCCCAGCCCGATCGTCATTTCCGGGAAAAGGTACCTGATCGGGAACTTCCGCGACGTCACGGAGAGCAGGAAGGCGGAGCAGGCGCTCACCCGCCTCGGCCTGGCGGTCGACCAGGCCGCCGAGGCGGTCGTCGTTACGGACACGGAAGGGAATATCGAGTACGTGAACCCTTCGTTCGAGCGGATCACGGGGTATTCCCAGGAGGAAGCGATCGGCCGCAACATGCGGATCTTAAAGAGCGGGATGCAGGACGAAACGATCTACCAAGAGATGTGGGCAACCATATCGCACGGGGAGGTGTGGAAAGGTCGCTTTGTCAACCGAAAGAAGGACGGAACCCTGTACGACGAGGAGTCAACGATCTCCCCGGTTCGGGATGCTTCCGGAAAGATCGTCAATTTCGTTGCGGGGAAGAGAGATGTCACGCGGGAAGTTGTGCTGCAAAACCAAGTGCAGAACGCGCAGCGGATGGAGGCCGTGGGGACGCTCGCCGGAGGGATCGCGCACGATTTCAACAACGCCCTGACGGGGATTTTCGGATTCGGGGAACTCCTGCGCAACAGGATGGCAGGAGACGAGGAGGTGTTGCATGATTTGAACGAGATCCTGCGCTGCGCGGAACGGGCGTCCACGCTGACGCGGCAGTTATTGACCTATGCCAGGAGGCAGACCATCGAGCCCGTCAATCTGAGCCTGAACAAGGTAATCACCGATCTCTGTAAGCTGGCTTCCAAGGTGGTGGGGGAGCATATCGAAATCCGGACGTTTCTGGCGAAAGATCTGCCGACCATACGGGCCGATGTGGGACAGATCGAGCAGGTGGTCATGAACCTGGTTCTCAACGCCCGGGACGCGATGCCCGGCGGAGGGCAGTTGCTGATCGAGACGGAGCTGGTCCATCTGGACGCCGAATATGTCCGGTATCACCCGTATATGAAAGTGGGCCCGTTTGTGGTCCTCAAGATCTCGGACACGGGCATCGGGATGGATCAAAAGACCCAGGAACGGGTTTTCGAGCCGTTTTTCACCACGAAGGGGCCGGACAAGGGGACGGGCCTGGGACTTGCGATGGTGTACGGGATCGTCAAGCAGCACGGTGGATTTATCCACCTCTACAGTGAACCGGGGAAAGGAACGACTTTCAAGATCTACCTTACGCCGGTGGAGGAGGCCCCGGATGTTCTTGAATCGCACAAGCCGTCCGAAATCCGAGGTGGGACCGAAACCATTCTTCTGACCGAAGACGACGAATCGGTTCGGATGCTGGCGGAGCGTACGCTGGCGGAGCTTGGATATACGGTCCTGTCCGCACGCAACGGGGAGGACGCGGTAGAAATATTCAGTAAGAATAGAGAAAAGGTATCACTGGCTCTATTGGATCTCGTCATGCCCCTGAAAGGAGGAAAAGAGGCCTACGAGGAGATGCACCAGTTGAAGCCGGAACTCAAGGTGATCTTCATGAGCGGGTACACGGCCAACGCGGTGCACGAGTCCTTCGTCCTGATCCCCGGAGTGCCGTTTCTGGCGAAACCTTTCGGCCCGACAATACTGGCAAGGAAATTAAGGGAGGTGCTGGACACGCATGACTGAAAAAAGAAAAGAGGATTCATGATCGGCAATCCGGTTTATTAATCCCTACCGGAGGATTCGTGGAGGGGACACGAAAAATGAACCAGGATGAAAAACGCGCAATTCTTTTGGTGGACGACGATCCTTCCGTTCTGGAGTCAACTTCCAGGTTGTTGAGCACATTCGGGTATCGTGTATTCCCATATGGGAATGCCACGGATGCAGCGATGAAGCTACAAGAAAAAAACGTTTGTGTGGTACTGACGGACATTATGATGCCGGAGGTAACCGGACTTCAATTCCTGGAGAAAATACGTTCATTCAATTCCGATATTCCTGTAATCATGATGACCGCGTATGCGGAACTGGATATGACAATTGATGCGATCCGGAAAGGCGCATTCGATTTTTTATTAAAACCCTTCAAGCCGGAATATCTCGCCCATTCGGTAAAAAAAGCGATCGATCATTACAGGCTTAAGCAGCTTGAAAAAAACCACACCAGTACGCTTGAAAAAACCGTG